>NZ_JBTYKD010000064.1:0-74120 GCF_054880495.1 Nostoc sp. | reverse complement strand
ATGCTGGTTTTTGATTGATATCTAACCACCATTTGGCAGATATTGGAAATCTTCGTATATTACAAAATGAAGTGCAGAAGTAGGGTATAATTCGTTTTGTCAGTAGTGATGAGGCTATAAATTATCCACGCTATCGAGGATTTATCTAATTAAGCTTTAAGACAAGAATGAACGATAATTTTCCAGATGATGCTTGGGCGTAGCCCAACTTAGCGATCGCAGGCTGAAAATTTGTGTTTATGACCTCGATTTTGACTAAATTTTAAGCAGCATTACTTATTGACAAATGGTTAATGACCTTAACCTCTCACCAACGGGTAAAGGTAAGGAATTACTTGATTAGGTAAAGGAGATAAACAATTATGTCAGTGCAAATCATCCAATCTAAATGTGGTTTAGTTTTAACTTTTTTACTTGGACAGATAATGTTGTTTGCTGCGCCAGTACAAGCTGGAATACGGGGCAAAAGTTACAATATGAATGTTTATTCGAGTCAGGGAGATAATTTTACTGCTTGTTTTCAATTTGATCCCAACGGTACCCTACACTTTGTGGGACAAAACGCTACTTATAACGTTAGTACCGATCAGATAAGTTGGCAAGCAGTCACACAACCACCTTCACCATTAGTAAGTATCGCCCTTAAGGGTCTAGTACAAGGAGACTTTGTTGCAGCTCTGGCGATCAGTGGTACTGCTATCAATTCTAACGGCACTACTTTTACATTTAATGGAACAGTGTTATCTCAGCCAACATGTCCGGCTCAATTGCCGATAAGTCCAACAAATCTTCAATTTGGGAGAAATCGCGGAAATCTCTTCTTAGAATAATTTAATCTACGCAGATTTGATAAACCAGATGAGCTTTTGGTTAAGGAAGATAGACAGCTGATAAAAGATGTCTTTAGAGTTAGATTAAATAGCCAAAAACTTCCTTAAACTTACTCATAGTTCCTCACGAATAAAGCTTCTGGCGTATCTCTCTAATAATTCACTAATACTTATCTCCTTTTCTGTTTACTTGAAAGTAAGTTGCGCCAAATCCTTGACTCAATATTTTACCAATTTCTGTGGCTCGTCGATTTAGTCTGCGATCGCCCAGTTGAGACAAAGCAAAATTTTTTGGCCACCAGCGCGACATTGTTTGTTTCCTTGAACACCCAATTTTACAAATTGTACTATCAGTGAATATACTTGATATAGAATCCGTTTGAGAGATTGCTTTTGAACAGTTGCCGTCAAAAGTCAGATGCATATACTTCTTTAAATAGAAAAATTATATTTTTAAAATAACTTTATACAAATTTTCTTTATAGTACAGATGCATTAACCTACTTTCTTGGTATTTGAAGCGGTTATCTGGCAGTATAAGTACATAGATGACTGTATTTTTTATATAAAGATGCTTTCAAACTAGTTGTAATTGATTGGACATTAAAGTAGGTTTAACTACATAACTAACAAGGATTGCTTACCAGCTATGACTTCTTCTTACCCTATCTTCTGGATGGAGTGAAAAGCAAACTTTCAAGGCTGGGTGCAAGATTTGGAATTTCAAAAATTGTAGTAACTCGCACATTAAATCTACGGAAATATTTCATGAAGAAAAGGTACAGATTAGCACTGGCTACCGCTAGCATTGCTTTGGGTTTTGGTATAATCCAAGCTAAACCAGCACAAGCTGCCACATTTAGTGGTCCGATTAACATCTATGCTGCTGCCAGCTTGACCGACACCCTACCCCAGGTTGAGGCACTTTACCAGCAAAGCAACCCCGACGTCACCTTTATGAATACCTTTGGGGGTTCTACTGGTCTCGCTAATCAAATTATAATGGGAACAAATCCAAAGCCAGTAGATATATTCTTTTCAGTATCCCAAGCACCGTTAGATAATCTGCAACTTAACAACAAACTAATAGCAGGAACCAGGCAAGACATACTAAACAACACCTTGGCTATAATCACGCCGATAAATTCAACCTTACGCATATCAAACGTTCAAGACCTATTACAGGCGCGTCAAGTGGCTATTGGTGATCCTGCGTCTGTTCCAGCAGGAGTATTCGCCCAGCAATTATTTGCCAATTCAGAGATATCGGGGAAACTCAATCTTGTCTTGGGCACGGATGTGCGTGATGTTCTAAATAAAGTGTCAAGCGACACCACTGATACTATAGATGCGGGCGTTGTTTACACCACAGACGCTCTAACAGCACTTGATAAAGTCAAAATTGCATACACTCCGCCTATCGACCTTTACTCTCCGATTGTTTATGGCTCTGCTGTACTCCAACAAACTCAAAACCTAGACGCAGCTAGGGACTTCAACTCCTTTCTGGTCACCCCTCAAGCGTTATCCGTGTTTCAGGTATCTGGATTTTCGCCTATCCCCGAACCTATGACTACTGGTGGCTCAATAGCAGTAGGTATAGTCGGCCTGATGATGAAGCGAAAGGTAAAAGCAAAAGCCAAAGCTAAAGCAGCAGTGGATTAAAGGTTTTTGGCTGTATTCTCAATCAAAATTGAACTGACAACTGGAAATAGGAATCAACCCAGATTATACCTGGGTTTTTTTTGCTCTTGTGTCTCATGGTTAGGTGGGATTTATTTAATACACATAAAGTTGACTTTTCCCGTTAAGTCCCTCTAAAAAGCTGCCAACTTCCCAGTAGGCTTACTACCGCGACTAGGGATGAATTTTCTCTGGTGTGACAACAGCGAACATAAAACTGACACCTCGATCTCCACTGTAATGCTTGAAATATCAACTGCTGCGACTGAAAAATACAGCAGCTATAACAATTAAGCCTAAAAGTGCTAGAGGAACCCAGAGATTAGGGATATCTGACAAACTCATATTTAATTACAAATTACAAATTACGTTCGCGTTCGCGTAGTGTCTTGTAGAGAAGCGTTAGCGAGTCATCGTACTCTTACAGAGAAGCAAGCTACGCTTTTAGCGTCTGGTAGAGAGCGTCATTACGAATTAGGAATTATTTTAAGCCAATGCCTATTTTAGCAAATTCTTCAACCGTTTTTTGGGAGAATTCATGAGTAGCGATCGCCTGCAACATTGTCAGTGGTAAAGTCAAATGATCCGCCCCAGCTTGCAACGACGCAGCTGCTTCTTCAGGAGATTTGATACTAGCTGCCAAGATTTCAATATCACTGCCTTGGAGTACGCTAGCCATATCCCGCACCAAAGCAATACCGTCACCTAACAACCGGCTAGCGCGATTGACATAAGCTATGGCAATTTTAGCTCCAGCTTCCCGTGCTACTGCTGCCTGTGCTGCACTGTAAATTGCTGTCACCGCACAGGTAATTTCTGAGGATAAACCCGCCACCACTTCAAAACCTAACAGTGTTGCGGGAATCTTTAAAATTGTTTGTGAACCAATAATCTCGAAAGCTTTTCTACCTTCAGCTAGCATCCCCTTTTTATCAGATGCCATAAGTTGATAGTATAACGGGCCATTTGTCAAGGCAACCAATTTTTTGAGTGTGGTTTCTGGTGCGGTATCGCTTTGAGCCAACAGCGTGGGATTTGTTGTAATGCCTTTTACCCATCCCCAAAGCTTAACAACTTCAGCTTGAGATGCGATCGCACTGTCTAGATAAATAGCCATAATTTGTCCCCTTAATTGTCTCGATATAACTGTGCATTCATCTCTGGTACACTGTGAAGAACACCCATGTTTTCAGGTAAATATATCACGCCGTATGGTAGAGCATTGCTGTGCTACTATCTGCTTTATAGTTTATGGAAATGAAAAGTGCTGTAAGGAAAAATCAGATTTGTCTAAAGCTATGTACAAAGGGAATAAATTTAATTTTTCATCAAGTTTTTAGGGACTTCCAATTAACAAAATATCTCATCGTTGGGGCCTATTGCAATACCCTCTACAGATATACAAATAATTTAGGATGATTTATTTTTTGGAAGTCCTTTAAATAAGCCAATCAACAGTATATTGTTAGCTTTTATACTTAATAATCTAGAAGCGAGTATTGATATTAATGTCATTTGGCTAATGTATGCAAGTATTAATCACGTCTAGCCAGTTATGGCACTTATCATGAATCGTTACTCCTTAGCAAAACGATGTTTGGCGGAAGCTCTAGGTACAGCTTGGTTGGTTCTGATGGGCGTGGGTACTGCGGTGATCTCTGGTGCAGTACCTTGGGTTGGAGTTACTGGGGTAGCGATCGCTTTTGGCTTAAGTTTGTTGACTGCCGCCTATACTTTTGGTTCAATCAGTGGATGTCACCTCAACCCCGCAGTCACAATTGGTTTTTGGGTAGCCAATCGGTTTTATTTCGGAGACGTTTTGCCATATATCGGCAGTCAAATTCTTGGCGGAATTTGGGGGACTACTATCCTGTTTTTGATTTGTATGGGCAAGCCGGAGTTTACAACAGCCAACTTTGGTTCTAATGGGGTGGGAATTCACTCCCCTGGTAACTATAGTTGGTGGGCTTGTGCATTAGCTGAATTCATCGTTACCTGTGGCTTTGTGCTGCTGATCTTGAGCGTAACATCTTTTCGCGCTCTCAAGCTGTCTGCACCAATCCCCATAGGTTTAGCCCTGATCTTGGCGCATCTTATCCTGATTCCTATTACCAATGCTAGCGTCAATCCGGTGCGATCGCTAGCCACAGCTATCTTTACTCGCGGCTGGGCATTGACTGACCTTTGGATTTTCATCGTCTTCCCCATTTTAGGTGGAGTTTTGGCGGGTATGGTTGCCCGATGGCTGCAAAAACCAGATATCTAATAGGAATTACAGGCGTATTTTATCTGTGAAATCCAATGTCTCAAAACACACCTGAGTTAGAATTCTTTTGCGAGATTGTCGTGCTACTATACAACTCATTTCCGATTGTTACTTGTAAAAGATAGTTATGGATATCAGTAGACGTAGCTTATTGAAAGCTGCTTCCGCTTCGGGATTAGTGGCAGCAGGACTAGCTTCAGAAGGATTTTTGCAGCCACTTTTGGCCCAAACACAACCTGTTGAGCAAACGACTCAACTGCTAGCCGAAAGTTCAGCCACTCCAACTCGACGCGGCGAAATGTTATATCGTACCCTCGGACGTACCCAAGAACAAGTATCTGTAATTGGCTTGGGTGGGTATCACATTGGGAAAATTCAAGAGGAGCAAGAAAGTATCAAGCTGATCCGCAGTGCCATTGATCGCGGCATCAACTTTATGGATAACTCTTGGGACTATCACGACGGACGTAGCCACCGTTGGATGGGGAATGCTCTTAAGAATAGTTATCGGCAAAAGGTCTTCTTAATGACAAAAATCGATGGTCGCACCAAAGGCGCTGCCAAGATGCAGATTGATGAATCGCTCAAAGATTTGCAGGTAGATCACATTGATTTAATCCAGCATCATGAAATATTGCGCTTTGAAGACCCCGATCGAGTCTTTGGCACTGGCGGCTCAATGGAGGCAGTCGTCGAAGCCCAGAAGGCGGGCAAAATTCGCTATATCGGTTTCACAGGACACAAGAATCCTCAGATTCATCTTCAGATGCTGGAAACTGCCACACAAAATGGTTTCCGCTTCGATACCGTGCAGATGCCATTGAATGTGATGGATGCCCATTTTAGAAGTTTTGAACATCAGGTTCTACCTGTGCTAGTCAAAAACAACATTGGTGTACTGGGAATGAAATCGATCGGGGAGTCCTACATTCTCAGAAGCAACACGGTCAGCGCCATTGACTGCCTGCACTACGCCATGAATTTACCAACCTCAGTGGTGATTACTGGCATCGATAGTATGAGAATTTTAGACCAAGCTTTTGAGGCAGTCCGCACGTTTCAGCCAATGGATCGGGCACGAGTTACAGCACTATTAGCGCGTACCCGTGAGGCCGCGGCTAAAGGGGAGTACGAACGATATAAGACTACAACCCAAAATGACGGTACAGCTATGAATCCCGCTTGGTTAGGTTAAATATTAAACTACTGTTTACCGATAAAGTTACAGTGTTTTTAATGGTCAAAAAAGTTGATAATATCTATGTTGGCAAAAGTTTTGGATTAGCACAGTAAATTATGACATTGAAAAACACCTTTGGTGAATATAGTTTTATCACTAAAGTAGACGTTACAAATCTGGAAGCTAGTGTCGAGTGGTACAAGTCCAAGCTCGGATTTGTTCCTGAAGACAAATATGACACTCCTAACTGGAGACAGTTGAGCCTCCCTGAGATTGGGCGCTTTGCAATTGGACTGAACTTAAGTAACTCAGTTGAAACAGGTAGTACTGTTAGTACCTTTGTTGTAAACAATATAGTTGTTGCTCGTCAAAGCCTGATTGAACAAGGAGTTGAAGTTGGGCCAATTACCGATGTCGGTCATGGAGTGCAATTATCTGTCTTCAAGGATATTGACGGAAACTTGTTAGGGCTTCGGCAAAATCCGCAGTCTTAACTATTACCTGCTCAATCAGGGATGAGGCAGCAACTAAACTCATGTTGCTGCTTCTACCCTTCATACGTGATGCCATCTCCATCTCGGTCAAAACCTTTGGGGTCGGCTGATAGTACTTTAAATCTTCTTTAGGTAATATCTCTTTTAAGCGGCTTTGTTGCATCGCTCAACTAGGTTGCACTGGCGATAAATCGATTTGTCAAACTTATCCCCTCTGCATTCATTCGACTCGCGTGGTATTGTTAACCAAATCCCACGTCGCCGCAAATAATGATGTACTGAGATGCTTCGTTGTGCTAACTATAAGATCAAAAGACGCTTTTAAAACAACCTCTTAGAGGTGTTTTAATTTTCTCCCTTTTTATGGAGTATACAATCACACAAAAGATAGAGGTATTAACTGGCTTAATTTCATTACTATCAATAATATATAAAGAAATGTTACAGAAAGGAGTCAGTTATTAGCATCCAATTATCACAGAATGTCGTCATCCCAAAATGCCATGATTCAAACATTGCTCTGGATCTAAAACGTGCTACGGAAATTGCTGATTATTGTGCAAACAATGCCAGTGCTATAGATTACAATACTGCTTTTCCGAAGCAGGAGTTTGAACTGATTGCTAAGGCGGGGTTGTTGGCTGCACCATTGGCGAAAGAATTAGGCGGATGGGGTGCAGGAATTGATGCTAATGTTACTTATGAGCTTTTAATATTATTAAAGCAGATGGGGCAGGGGAATCTAGCAGTTGGGCGAATTTATGAAGGACATATCAATGCTCTGCAACTGATTCAGACTTTTGGTTCTAGAGAACAAATCACCAGCTACGCTCGTGATGCCCGCGATCGCCATAAAATATTTGGGGTTTGGAATGCTGAAGCCTCTGATGGTGTCAAAATAATTCCTTTTGAGAATGGACGTTATCGGCTGGAAGGTTCTAAAACCTTTTGTACTGGTGCAGGCTATGTTGAACGTCCTTTCGTGAATGGAGTCTTGCCAGAAGGCGGTTGGCAAATGTGCATTGTGCCGATGGAGGAAGTGACAACAGTTAGTGATCCAGCTTGGTGGCAACCTTCTGGGATGCGAGCTACTGCTAGTTACAAAGTCGATTTTAGCGGTGTAGAGTTGGAGCAGAGCGCTTTAATCGGCGGCGCAGGAGATTACTTTCGACAGCCCTGGTTGTCTGTTGGGGTGATTCGATTTGCGGCTGTGCAACTAGGTGGGGCAGAAGCACTGTTTAACCTGACTCGTGAGTATCTCCAGAAGTTGGAATATACAAATGATCCATATCAACAGGAACGGCTTGGCAGAATGGCGATCGCCATTGAAAGTGGTAATCTCTGGCTGCGCGGGGCTGCGGATCAGGTAGCAGCCTATGCACCGATGTTTGGTGGCGATCGCACAGTTGCTCACCCGCAAGCAGAGCAACTCGTCGCCTATGCAAACATGGTGAGGACAGCAATTGAACAAATTTGCATTGATGTGATGAATTTGTGTCAACGTTCTGTTGGGACTCGCGGCTTACTACCACCAAATCCAATAGAACGCATTATCCGAGATTTGAGTATATATCTGCGTCAACCTGCTTTTGATGCTGCCTTGGCAAATGTCGGTAAGTATGTCTTGCAGCAAAGTCAGGAGAGCTTGTTTGCTTTGGAATGATGAATAAATTCGGCTTGATGACATCACCACTAAGCAATCCTAGTGTTTTGCCCTGGCGTTCAGTTAAGGAGATCGCTTCTAGTCCGGTACTAATCGTGGCACCCCATCCTGATGATGAGACATTAGGTTGTGGGGGTGCGATCGCACTGTTACGGTCTTTAAATTGTCATGTGCAAGTTTTAGTCATCAGTGATGGTACTCTTTCGCACCCTCGTTCCCGGAAATATCCCGCAGATACACTCCGATCTTTGCGGGAGGCTGAAACACTCTCAGCATTAAAATTGCTGGGTGTAGAGGTTAATCATGTCACCTTCTGGAGAATGCAGGATGGGTCGATTTCAACACAGTATCAAAGTGTAGTCGTTAGTTGTCGTGCTTACATCACAGAAGTCGCCCCACAAATTATCTTTTTACCGTGGCGAGATGACCCTCACGCAGACCACCGAGGGACGTGGAAGTTAATTCACGCAGTGCTGGATGGTTTGCGCTTATCCCCCCGATTGATTGAGTATCCTATTTGGGATTGGGACTCAGAGCAACGGGGGAGTCTGCCAGCATCTCTTGAGGTGACAATCTGGCGGTTGAATATTAGCACGGTACTGGAGTTAAAACAGCAAGCGATCGCAGCTTATCGTTCTCAAATTACAGACTTAATTGATGATGACCCAGAAGGCTTTCGCCTGAGTGCCGAAATGTTAGCGAACTTCACTCATCCTTGGGAAGTTTATATAGAGGAAAACCGATGAACCCGTTACAATCCAATTCCCTACCACCCAGCTACTTCGATAAACTCTACAGCGAAAATCCTGACCCGTGGAAGTTTGAGACAAGCGTTTATGAAGCTAACAAATATGCGGCGACGATCGCAGCTTTACCTAAAGAGCGCTATCGGTCTGCCTTTGAAATCGGTGGTTCCATTGGTGTTTTAACTGAAAAGCTACAAGCGCGTTGTGACAGATTGTTCTCAGTTGATGTGTCAAAACTAGCTCAGGATAAAGCAAAAAAGCGCTGTCAGCATCTCTCCAATGTCAACTTCCAGATTATGCGTGTCCCAGAGGAATATCCTAATCAAATATTTGATTTGACCCTAGTCTCGGAAGTTGGCTATTACTGGAGCTGGGGAGACCTGAAAAAATCCCAACAGTGCATTTTAGAACACCTGGAATTAGGAGGACATTTACTTTTAGTTCATTGGACACTATATGCCTGTGATTATCCTTTAAGTGGGGATGAAGTTCACGACTCGTTTTTGGAGTTGCCCTCAAATAAACTGCGGCATTTAAAAGGTCAACGCGAGGAAGAATATCGACTTGATTTATTCGAGCGAGTCTGAGAAATAAACCACTTTGGAAGCGTTACCCTACTCTCGCGTGACGCTTCCCCTTAGCAATTACTGACGCAAACTCTGAAGACGCAAGCGCAAATCTCCAATTGCTTGTTCAATCTTCACAAATTTCCAGCGCGAAGCCCACGTTTGTTCTTCCTGCTGGCGTTCTTCGACCAGTTCAAACAACTGACCAAAGGTATAAGGTTGGGTCAATTTTTGCACAAGCCATTGGGCTGAAACTCCCAGCATCTCTGCCAAGGACGCGACGCTCTTATGACTTGGCTGATAACCATTGAGAACGTACCACCACATCACTCGTAATTGGCGACGTGCAACAAAACGAGTTTCGATAGCTGCTGCTGGCTCGACTACAAATGATTGCTGTCGCCGTCCCATTTCTATCCATTCACTCAGCTGATTTGCTAAACCAACATTGGTACGTCCGATTTGTCTTGCCGAAGTTACTACCCGTACTAATAAACTGTGGCGAAAACGGGCATTTACCCGTTGCAAGGCACGGTAAAAAGCTACATCTTCAGGAGTCCGCACTGCCGGTAAGCCTCCTGCCAGTGCATACATTTCTGCTGTTACTGCTAAACTTGCTCCATAGTGTTGATAATGGCGGGGGAAGCTGTCATAGGGGTCGGGATCAAGATAAGTTTCTAATTCGGTAATTAAATAGCGGTAGCCGACTTCACGTAGATAGCAAGTTCTGGCGTAAGGGTGTAGATTAGCACGACCAGCGCGCTCAACAAGAATTCGCCCACCGACAGCATCAGCACCACAACTAATTTCGTACAGGTTGGCAGCAATCCAAGTTGGGCTAACCTGCGAGTCTCCATCAGTTGAAGCAATTACCCCCCTTGTGCGTCCTAAGCTAGACAAACGGCGGTATGCTTCATCCATTAAAATCTGACGCACTCGACCAATATAGGCTTCCGCAGGAGGCAGAGTTTTTTCAACTATATGCAGTGCGATATCTGGATGTTGTTGAGCGAAAGTTCGGGCTATAGCTGCTGAATCATCGCTACAATTATTTGCCAACAAAATTATTTCGTAGCGTCTGGGATCTAAAAGCTGCCCTGATAGATCAACTTGATCGATCAGGGCAGTAAGGGTTGCTGCCAACGTCTGAGCTTCATTGCGAACTGGAACAATTACACAAACTTCACAATGGGGTGACGGCGGTATTTGGACTAAATCAGAAAAGTCTTTAGCGAGTTGTACAGATGGAAAGTCTGCAACGAAGAGCAAGCGCTTACTTTCCATAAAAACCATTTTTCCATCTCCAGGGACAGCGACACAGTATTTCATCCACAATCGGAAATTATTAATATTTGTAACTATATTTTCATATTTCTGATTTCCTTGGAATCTACCTACAGTATGATTAGTGCTGATTAAAACTCTCTCAGGACTTACGCCAACAATAGCTGAAAAGAATGATTTTTAGGTAGAGGCAATACCCTGCGGTCAGCCTTCGTCTACATGAATTGCCCCAGAGATCAACAAAGGCAGTATGAGACTGATAATCTAAGGCTTGCTTAACATCCAAGCCCCAAAGCTTCAGACCATAGGCAGCATAATTCTCATAACCCAAGCGACCTTCTTGGTTATACTGTTCTTTGCCTTTGATAACGGGAGTACCGTACATTTGGCCATTTTTGGTTAGACGCTTGACTTGCCAATGTTTCCAAACTGCTGCCGTTTGCGATCGCATCTGTGGATACTTTGCCCCGACAATCTTCAACCAGATTCCCATCCTTCCCAAATCAATCGCTGACCAACCAATTTCTTCGCGTTTTTCTAGTTAACCATAATTAACAGGTACGAGGGTTTTTGCATTGCAAATCTTGTTGGGTAGTTCGCCTTTGTATAAGGGCATTGATGCCAGTGTCTTCAACATTTTACTCATTTTGGCTTCAAATTCAGCCATCGGCACGATATTGAGTTCTCTAGCACTAACTAAAGCTGCGATCGCTGCTGTCTGATCCCACATACTTACAGAGGCAAAGCCATCAACAGAATTGACCAAGCCAGTTTCATCGTTCCAGTTGCGCTGGAAGTATAACCAAGCCTGACGCGCAGTTCTCGTTTCCTTTAGGGTGAATTTTCCAACTCCAGGAGGAATGTATGGAATTATCGCTACTGTTAGTTGGTTTTTAGGGATGGGTTTACCTGGCAAAACCAGAGATTTCGCATCCAGGCTGGCAATTATTTCAGCTTGTTTAGCACAAGAGACGGGGCGCTAGGGTTTATCTGGTTGTTGCAATTGGGCTGAAGCAGTTTGGGATGTTGATATTTTCGGTTTTTCTAGAGAAGTCTGGGAAAGTTGCTTAGATCAAACATTATAAAATTGCGATCGCGATCGCAGCCGTAACGACTCCTCCGACAGAAGCTAGTATGGACAAGCTCTTAGGCGGCAGTTGAAAATCAGAACTCATGCTTTCTTAAAGCCTGATCTTGTAAGTCAGGGTTGCTTGCGTAGTTTGACCAAATACATTCTTCCCAACTTTGAAATCTAACTAACACCTAGAAGTGCATCTGACGGGAACTATAAAAATTTACATTCCGCCGACGACGATAATTATTTACAATAAAATAGTCACGCACCCGATCTCTGGAGTTCTAGCAGTGGGCTTATTTGATGATTTGAGTCGGTTTCTAGAAAATCGTTTAGAAGAATTCTTGCGTAACAATCCCCATTTGGAGTTAGAGGCGCTGCTAGAACAGCTGCGTGAGCAAGAGGAAGACACATTAAAGCTGATCGCAGACTTACAATTACAAGAGAAGCGATCGCAAGAAGAAATTCTCTCCACCGCTCAAGAAATTCAGCGTTGGCATATCCGTGTTCAAAAAGCCGAAAACGCTGGCAGAGAGGATTTGGCAACTGCGGCGGGTGAGCGAGAAGCAGCCTTGTTGCGGGAAGGAAATCAGCGCTGGGGACAGATGCAAGGGCTGAAAGAACGCATTAACCAATCTCAAGAACTATTGCGAAAAATTCAGCAGCGCCGACAGGAGGTGCAAGCTAAAGCAGCCGAAGCACAGACAGCCCGTACTCAAGCGCAAACTCAGCAGCGTTTGGAAACCAATGGCTGGTCGAATCAAACTAGCAGTTATTCTGGTGGGTTTGATGACTTAGAAGAAAAGTTTCAGCGCTGGGAAACCCAAGATGAGTTAGAGCAAATGAAGCGGAATCTGGGCAAATAAACCAACGAAATGCTGCGATGCCGACGTTGTGTAAACTAGGCAAGCAAGCTTGCGGTTTAAAACCCCCACTAAACTCTCGTACCCTGGGGGAAGCTGGCGCAATAGTGGGTCAAAATCATCCGGGGTCGCTTTAAGATCCCCCCTTTTTAAGCTACGGTGTACACACAGGTCATCGAATTACCCAAAACAAAAACCTCAAAGAGTCCTGACTTTAATCCCTCTCCTTACTAAGGAGAGGGACAGGTTTTGCGTAGCAGAACCAGGGTGAGGTTTCTTTGAGCTATTCGATAAACCGTAAATTGCGTCAAAAGAGACTTGTGTGTACACAGTACCCTTTTTAAGGGAGGGGGGAGTGCGCTTCGCGCACACTACGCGAACGAAGTTTCAGGTTTTGAGTGCGTAAGTCTTGAATTATTATCTGTATTGCTAATAACAATTTATGCTATTTATTTAGGATTAAAAATTTTAGATATTTACACTTAATACAATCTTCAATTAAATTTTGGAAATTGTATTTAATTTGCTAATCAGGATTTATTTTTCTGATAAAGTTTAGTAAAGCCAAGTTTTACCTCTTCTTTGTACTACCACTAACACATCGTAATAATACCTAAGTTTTTTGATTAACCGTCAACCAGGAGAAGATATAAAAAATCTTGTAGTCATCAAAGAAGAAGTAGAATTAAATCCAGTTTTCTATTTCCTATTTGGTGTTGTTGCCGCAGTATTTCCCAGATGTTTCCATCAGAACTGAGGCAGAGAAAATAATATGTTTTTAGACATTTTAGCTAGCCTACAACGGTTATTTGTAGGTTACATTCCAGCCGTTGTCTTGGGTAGTTTCATCGGATATTTCATTGGACTAAATAGCATGATTTATCAGCTATTTAGGCTGATATTTCAGATCCCACATAGTATCCCTCCTATAGCTTTGCTACCTATTGCCCTAATAGCGTTTCAAGAGAGTGAATCGGCTGCTATTATAGTAGTTTTTCTGGGAACTCTCTGGACGATGATTATTAATACAGCAATAGGTATGCAACATTTCCATAGACAGAAGAATAACTTTCGAGTAGCGATATTTCATATATTTCATGCCTTGAAAGTTAGCATTTGGGTAGCTTGGTTTATAGTTATTGCTACAGAAATGTTAACCGGACCAAAAGGACTTGGCTTTACCCTCTGGGATGCTTATAAAGCTGGAAATACCGATTACATAATCCAAGTAATCCTCTATATCGGTATCATTGGCTTTTTGCTAGATCAGTTACTAGATTTCGCCGCCTATATTCTCTCACAAATGGTATCAGATGGGAAAAAATCTGACTAAATTTTGTCTAGGCTTGCGGATTACACGCTGCCAGCTAATAGTTTGCTTCGCAGAACGTATTCCTAAGGAACGGGAGTATTAACATCCTGTTGGGTCGTCATTGACCTTAACAATCAGCTTGCCAAAGTTCTCACCTCGAAGTAAACCGATGAATGCGCCAGGAGCGCTCTCTAAACCAATAACTACATCTTCTTTATACTTGAGTTCACCAGATTGCAACCATCCAGAAACATCATGCAAAAAATCATTAAACCGATGTTGGGAATCACTAACTAGAAAACCTTTGATTAAAGCCCGTTTGATTAGTAATGGCATTAAATTAGGCCCTGGTGGAGTAGATGTGGCGTTATACTCCGAAATCAAACCTACGAGTGGAATTCTTGCCCCAAGGTTAATCTGCTGCAACACAGTTTCTAAAATCACACCTGCTGTATTGTCATAGTAAACATCAATGCCATTAGGAGCAGCTGCTTTGAGCGCTGAATCAAGTTCTTGAGTTTTGCGGTTAATGCCAACATCAAAACCTAATTCCTTAACTATATAGTCCCGCTTATCGTCACTCCCGACAATTCCCACTACTCGCGCACCTTTAATTTTGGCAATTTGACCTACTACAGCACCCACAGCACCAGAAGCGGCTGAAACCACAACAGTTTCACCTTCTTTCGGTTGACCGATATCAAGGAGAGCAGCATAAGCAGTCAGACCAGGCATACCTAATACACCTAGACTATAGGATAAAGGCGCCTGAGTGGGATCAAGTTTACGCAGTGTCTCACCCTTAGATACAGCATAAGTTTGCCAACCGTTATTGCTAAGAACAAAATCTCCTACTTGAAATTGAGGATGATTTGATTTAATTACTTGGCTGACTGTACCACCGACGATCGCAGAATTCAATTCTACTGGTGTAGCATAAGACTCACCTGCACGAATCCGACCACGCATGTAAGGGTCGAGAGATAGATAAATGGTGCGGCTAAGAATTTCGCCTTCACCCGGTTCAGGAGTTGGTGTTTCTACCAGAGCAAAATCACTCTCTTTTGGTTCGCCGACTGGACGACTTTTGAGGATGATTTGTTTGTTAATTAAATCAGACATAAGTTATTTTCCTTTAAATCAATCGTTTTTTAGGTTAAACTACTTATTTGCATTCAAGAGTTGATAATTTAACTTAGTTAATTATTCAATAATTAGCTAGTTTTCCACTTATTCCGTAAGATGCTGTAAATGTAATCATCCCATAGTTTACCGTCTAATTCGTGATGTTCTCGCAAAATTCCATCTCTATGAAAACCTAGCTTGTCAAGTAGTTTAACTGAGGCAATGTTGAAAGCAGCAGTTTGACAATATAATTTGTTAAGTTTTGTTGTTGCTAATAGGTAATTGATAGCAGTTCTCAACATTTTTGTTCCCATACCCTGGTTTCGCCATTTTGGGTTGATGGTATATTCAAATTCCGCCGAACGATTCCGTGGGTTAATATCAAAATATTTGAATTTCCCTACAGGTTCTTCTAATCCATCCATGAGGAAAGCAAAAATTATCACTTTCTCACTTATCGTAATTCTTAGCTCGTCAATAATAGGACGGTATGTTTTTGTTTCGAGGCGGTCAAATTTACCCCAGTCATTAAAGGCATTCTAATGTTCAGATGTTGCACCTTCAATCCATATAATTAATTAGTCTGCCTACGCGGACTAGCATAAAATTAAGCTTTTGTATACGCTCGCCAGAAGGTTTAAACCAGAGTACCAACTGGCGTGCGACTTCCAGTAATCTTAGTGCTTAAGACACCGTTGCTGAATGTCTTTCTAATAGCGACTCCTCTGTTTGTAGCTGTGCAAAAGTACTCTTAACGAACTCTGCGATTTCTATACGATTCCCACCGGGATCCCGGAGGAAAAATCGCACGCATCCTGGAAGCGATCGCTGATCGGGAATAATTTCTACCCCATGCGATCTTAGGTGTTCTTCAAAAGCTTTCAAGTTATCGACTTGGAAGCAATAATGTCGTCTAGATGCTTGGTTATTGGTGTTTTTCTCTGTACTAATGTGCAATTCAATATTTCCCAACTTGTACCACGCTCCTGAATCGTTTTTGATCACTTCAGGTCTGGGAATTTCTGTCAGTCCCAAAACTTTACAGTAGAAAAACAGCATTGCTTCCTCTACTTCAAAAGGATAGGTTACTTGAATATGATGAACTGCATCAAGGTTCATAAATTTTTCTCCTAGTTTGGGTTAAATTTGGCAACGGTGCAATCACCTTTTACAGTAATAGTGGCGTATTTCTAAAGTTTTTCTGTTCCAACTCACCAAAAACCTATGGGACAAGCTTTCCCATACTGATACGTTCTTCAACGAGATAGCCAAGTTTTCTATAAAACTCAACTACTTCTGCGTTGGAGATACGAACTTGGAGATTGATTTTGAGGCATCCCATCGCGATCAATACGCTCTCTGCGTGCCGCACTAGCTTGCTACCAATACCCTGCCGTTGATACTGAGGACTGACCGCAACTGTGTATAACCAACCGCGATGTCCGTCATATCCTGCCATTATAGTGCCTACAATTACAGAGTTAATCTCAGTAATGAAAAACAACTCAGGCTGTACAGCAAGCTTCTGACTGATTATCAATTTGGGGCTGCTGTGCGACGGGTTGTTAGGAAACACCTCATCCCACAGAGTACTGACTGATTCAGCATTAGATTCTTGGTATAGTCTTATATTCATCTACATCTCTAAATCAAAGGACTTGCCTTTGCCGATTGTTTGTGAAATACTACTCTTAAAACTACTGTAAATCGGTACACTTTAAGTAGTATTGTACAAAACTTACCATAAAACATCGTGTCCTCAAAGCTAAAATGACAAACAGAGAAATTCGCACTGCTAAAGTTAAAGTGCCTAACGGAGATTTGCAAATTGATGCTTATTTAGCTGAACCAGCAAAAGAGGGAACATTCCCAGCCGTTATCGTGATTCAGGAAATTTTTGGCGTCAACATTCACATTCGGGAAGTTGCTGAGAAGTTCGCCAACATAGGGTATGTGGCGATCGCTCCGACTCTATTCCAACGCACCGCCCCTGGTTTTGAGGGTGGATACACTCCTGAAGATGTCCAGCAAGGAAGAGGGTATAAGGAGCAGACAACAGCAGATGAAATATTAAGTGATATTAAGGCTGCAATCGCCTATTTAAGAACCTTACCAAATGTGCAAGGAGATGCGATCGGCTCTATTGGTTTCTGCTTTGGTGGTCACGTCGTTTATCTAGCTGCGACTTTACCAGATATTAAAGTTACAGCTTCCTTCTATGGTGGCGGTATTCCCAACTCAACTCCCGGCGGTGGAGAACCAACTATCACCCGCACTCCCGATATTAAAGGCCCCATTTACGCCTTTTTTGGTCTTGATGATCAGGGAATCCCTTTGGAGCAAACAGAACAGATTGAGGCTGAATTAAAGAAAAATCAGATTCCCCATGCTATCTTCCGCTATTCTGGAGCCGGACATGGCTTTTTCTGCAACCATCGCGCCAGCTACAATGCCGAAGCTGCTGCCGATGCTTGGAAAAACGTTCAAGAACTGTTCCAAAAAAACCTTCAGCTTCAAAAAGTCTAAATCTTTGGGTTAGAAGCAATACACCGCTAGAGCATCGATTCAGTAATCAAAGACCTAACCCCCCAGCCCCCTTTCCTACGAGGAAAGGAGGAGCCAAACTCCCCCTCTTTGCTTGCCTAACGGCAGGCTGACGCCAAGGCGAGGGGTTAGAAGCGCACATCTATATCTATCTGTGCGCCTTTACTTAACAGTATGCATCTTCATCAAATCGGCAAATATTAGCCAAATAGTCAAAAGTAAATAAAAATAAAGTATCACATCAATGATTACCGCCTTCAAACAGCCACGAGTTAACATTTTCAGTTCTAGTGCAATCCGTACTCTGTATGAAGCTGTTGAACGATAATAGCTGTAAAGTTCTAACACGTAGAGTCCTTGATACTAAAAACAAATGTTTAACAAATTTTAAGGGTTTAATTCCTCAAATATCAGACTTCAACAAACCTCCGGTCTAACTCCGGCAAATTTATTGATTTACCGTATTATCAAATCATAAAAATATCATATAATTCAAGCTGAAATGCAAGTCTATTCGCTGAAGAAAAAACTCTCGCTAAAAGTTATAACAACGTCAAATCTAAGCTCAATCAACTGAGAATGCACACGATGACAGATAATATTCTTCAACAACAGATTGAATACTATCGCGCTAGAGCCAACGAATATGATCAGTGGTTCTATAGGAAAGGACGCTACGATCGCGGTATCGAAAACAACCAGCGCTGGTTTAATGAAGTAGCCGTGATTAAAAATACATTACACCAAATTGGCGTGGTGGATGATATTTTAGAGTTAGCATCTGGAACAGGTATTTGGACGCAAGAGCTTTTAAGTATCGGGAAAAAAATTACTGCGATCGATGCTTCCCAAGAAGTGATTGCAATTAATCGCTCGAAGTTAAATTCCTTGAGTGTTGAATATCACCTTATGGATTTATTTACATGGCAACCTAACACTGAATATGATTTAGTTTTCTTTGCCTTTTGGCTCTCTCATGTGCCGCCAAAATTACTCGATTCATTTCTGACGAAAGTCTATCAATCTGTTCGCGTTGGTGGACAAGTATTTATCATTGACTCTCGCTTTGAACCGACATCGACGGCTAACAATCATATCCTTAAAGATGACGGAAACATATATGAAACCCGGAAGTTAAATGATGGTCAAGAATTTCAGATTGTCAAAATTTTTTATCAGCCGGATGAACTTCAATATCAGCTAAATAAAACAGGTTTTCAGGCTAACGTGAAGGTGACAGATAACTATTTTATCTATGCACATGGGAGAAAGATTTAAATAATTGATAATTCGTAATGGGCTATGCCCCGCTACGTCCCTTGGGTGTCTCTTATTGACTGCAACCACCCTAAAAAGTCTCGCGTACTTGCAACATATTTTTTTATTCCTGCTGCACCCAATATTTGTTTAATCTCTTTTGTACCAAGGTCTTTAGAATTTCCACTTAATAAAACTTTATGATCATCTGAAGATGTTTTGGCAAGAGCAAGAATACAATGTAGAATTAAGTTATCTGTCGGATCAGGAATAAGTTGTTGATTAAGGCTGGTAATGAGTATAGATGATTCTAAATTTATTAATTCTACATTATTAGCAGCCCATTTCAAAACTTCAAAAAGGCGATTTTCAATATCATTAGTCATTGCTTCATTATGAATTTTTGCGGTTTGAAGAGAACGCACAACTTCCCTAGAAAATTCGGAATTAATATTTCCTTTCAGTTCGTTTCTTTCTCTCTCTAACCTTTCTGTAAAACTATGTCTTCTTCTGCGTTCATCTTCTAGAACAGAAAGAGATTCCATACAACAAATTGCAGGAATCACAATTGTAATTCGCGATATTTGCTCATTTGTTTCAGGATAAATTAAAACATCAGAATCTTGATCTTGGTTTTTAGCAAAACCAATGAAAAAGTTAGTTTCAAGATAAAGTGTAGTCACTAGTTTTTCTACCCTTATGCTGCATCTCCCAGCTTTTGTACAAAATCTATTTGTTTTAACTCTTGTAATTTAGGAGGATTATCTGTTTTCCAGTTATATGCTAGATCTCTTAACCAACTCTCAATTAATATTTCTAGATAAGACTCAGAAATCCTCTTGTTTGGAAATTTTGAATCGTATTCAGACATAACTTCATGAGTTGGGAAAGTGTAGAGAGTCTCTAGATTTTCCCCATCCCATTTAAAAAAAATAATATTTTCAGGGGTAGCAGTCATAGCATAAGGAACTATGACTTTATTATGTTCATGCTCGAACTTGAGAATTTCTTGTACTTTGGATTTAATATCTTCTTGAATGTCTCTGGATCTAATTTTTGATACTAGAAGTTTTTGTCCATTTTTATTCCAACCTGTAATGTCTGATACCTCTATTGTTTTATCACTAAGTTTTTCAACGCCCATTTTTAAAATCCTCGTGACATTGACCATTTTAAACAGCCTATTAATTATAGGTTATGAGCGATCGCTCTTTCCTCTATATCCTGGTGCAGTGCTTCAAACCATGATGAGAGAGCTAACGGCAAAAGTTAGCGGCAGCATATAACCTAGAACACTCAACTCATCAGAAGTCTAGTTTTAGACCAGCAACAACCCCATCAGAATCTTTACCACAAATATAGTAATAGAGTGAAGTAGCTTGACCATTAAAACTGCGAGTAGCACGAATGATTTTGGGAGTGACGAAATCATCTCCCTGGAAATCTGCGAGAACATCCTTTATTGCCATACAGACCGTGTTGAGTACTCAAGTATTATTCTTAGGGTTCCCAAATCAGAACAAATATATTTTTATGATTAAAACCAAAATTACCAGCCAAAATTGCCTATTAAAAAACTCTCTCGCAACGTAAAAACCCATAAAAATAATGCCTAATTAACTTTTATAGCAATCAGCCAAGACGGTAAATACTGAAAGCTGTTAACTCAACTCCACAAATTGACAAATAACTTGCAGACGATGGGTAGACTGCGATCGCACTCAGTGAGACTTCGCCCATCAATAACTTCGCTGCCATTGTACTGAGTTTCCTTTTACTCTCATTCAGATTTTTGTAACAAGTCTATTGACTTCAGATGAGTATATTGAGAAACTAATAGTTAGTTAAGCTAATTATTGGAAGTGCATCAAACTTGTGACAATACTGACGGGAAAAATAAATCGGTCAGAACCTCCTAGCGAACCAAGAGCGCTGATTTTGGAAACTCAGGGACTCACACGCCGTTTTGGGAAGTTAACGGCTGTTAATAACTTGAGCATATCTGTGGAACAAGGCGAAGTCTTTGGGCTGCTTGGGCCGAATGGGGCAGGGAAAAGTACAGTTATTAAGATGTTGACAACTTTACTGCCTCCCAGTGCAGGGACAGCAACCTTAGCTGGCTATGATGTGACTCGTCAATCTAATCCTGTGAGACGGGCGATCGGCTATGTACCCCAGGCGCTCTCTGCTGATGGTAGCCTTACGGGTTACGAAAATCTCTTAATCTTCGCCAAGCTGTATGGAATACCTGCCAAAGGACGCGATCGCCGTATCTATGAGATTCTAGAGTACATGGGTTTGCAAGATGCGGCGAAGCGCTTGGTACGAAACTACTCTGGTGGGATGATCCGCAAGCTGGAAATCGGCGTCTCAGTGCTGCATCAACCCCAAATTTTGTTTCTTGATGAGCCGACTGTGGGACTAGATCCGATCGCTCGGACTCAAGTATGGCAGCTTGTGGAACAACTCTGTGCTGATTACGGCACAACTATATTTTTAACAACCCACTTTTTAGAAGAAGCAGATAGCTTATGTAACCGTGTGGCGATTATGCGACAAGGTGAAGTCGTAATTACAGGCGCACCAAGCGACTTAAAAGCTTCTTTAGATAAACCAAACGCAACTTTGGATGATGTCTTTATTCACTATACAGGCGACCAGTTAACATCAGGAGTCAACTACCGTGACACAGCAAGAACCAGACGTACTGCTCAACGGTTGGGTTAAAGCCCCAGCTACTCACCGAGGAAATATCATCTCTGCAATTAAAGAGCTAGTTACGAAAACTTTAGCGATCGCAGAATTGGAAGTGCGAAAACTCCGCCACGATCCCACTGATTTAGTAGTTAGATCAGTGCAACCCTCATTATGGTTGCTGATTTTTGGGCAAGTGTTCTCCAAACTTCACGAAATTCATACAGGGAACTTACCATATTTAGACTTTATGGCTGCTGGCATTCTCGCTCAAAGCGTGTTGAATGTGGCGATTTTCACCGGTGGAATGACACTAATTTGGGAGCGAGATTTAGGGATTGTACATAAATTTCTTGCTAGTCCTACACCCCGTATAGCAATGGTCTTGGGCAAAGCTTTAGCATGTGGGGTCAGGTGCTTATCCCAAGTAGCAGTAATTTATGTATTGGCTTTTTTCTTAGGTGTAAAATTAAATCTCCATCCTTTAGCTTTTCTGCAAGTGTTACTAATAGTGATGCTAGGGGGGGCTTGCTTTTGTCTTTTTTCATTAATTATTGGCTGTTTAGCAAAAACCAGAGAGCGGATGACCGGAATTGGACAAATGTTAACCATGCCGTTATTTTTTGCCAGCAATGCTATTTATCCGATCGCAATGATGCCCAACTGGTTAAAGTTTGTTTCCCACTTGAATCCTTTAACTTATGAAGTTGATGCCTTACGTAGCACCATGCTAGTAGATGGAATCAGCGTCTATGGCTTTGGTCTAGATTGTACAATTCTCTTATTAACAGTAACAGTCTTAACCATCATCGGTGGAAAACTTTATCCACGGGTGGCGATGTAATTAGGAGAACAATAAGCCCATGACCTTGGATAAACCTACTAAAGGTGCAACTTCCGAAGAATGTGCCGCTAGGGTAATGGACACAATTCCATTAATGATGCGATTTATCCGAGCAGATATGCGTGCCCACAGCGCTGCTTTTTTATCTATACCTCAGTTGCGATCGCTAGCATTTATCAACCGGAATCCTGGGGCTTCATTATCTGACCTAGCAGACCATTTAGGTGTCACCTGTGCTACGACATCAGCAACTATAGAACGCTTAGTCCAACGCGATTTTGTCAAACGCTGCGATCATCCTCAAGAGCGGCGGCGGGTGTTGCTCAATCTAACTGAAGAGGGAAGACACCATCTCAAGCAATCCCAAGATCAAACTCGCGCTCATATTACCGATCTGCTGAAAGGTCTTACAGAAGAGCAAATTTCCAACATTGAAGAAGGCTTAACTCTACTAAAAAATGTCTTCGAGAAAACAGAACTCAAATCCCCATAACTCTGAGGTTGCACAGCACGATCCCTTTGCAGCCCTAAAGTTTCGAGACTATCGGCTATTTGCCATTGGACGGCTGGTGCTGTTCGTAGGGTCGCAAATGCAAACTGTAGCCATCGGCTGGGAACTCTATGAGCGCACTGACTCAGCGATCGCTTTAGGTGGCGTGGGGCTGGCGCAAGTCTTGCCGATGATTGCTCTCACCTTGATTGTCGGACATGTGGCCGATCGCCGCGATCGCAAACTGATCATCTTACTGTCGGTAATGTTGCTAGCTCTCTGCTCGCTGGCTTTGGGTGTACTTTCCTATACTAAAGGTGCAGTGTTTCTCATTTACGCCTCCTTGGTATTAACAGGTGTTGCTAGGGCATTTCTCAGACCTGCCAGCGATGCCTTCATGTGGCAGTTGATACCGATCAGTGCTTTTACAAATGCAGCCACCTGGAATAGTAGTAGCTTTCAGTTAGCCGCAGTCATCGGCCCAGCCTTCGGAGGATTCGGGATTGCGCTGTTGGGAAGTGCTACAGGCGTATATATAGTAGCTGCGATCGCCGCGTTGCTGTGTTTTATTTTAACCCTGCCGATCAAAGAGCAAAAAGCTATTCGCTCAACGGAGCCAATCTCACTCAAAGCCCTGTCAGCTGGTGCTAAATTTGTTTGGCAGAATCAGTTAATTTTAGCCGCGATTACATTGGATATGTTTGCTGTATTGTTGGGTGGTGCGATCGCGCTCCTCCCCATCTTTGCCAAAGATATTTTACATGTGGGGCCAGTGGAGTTGGGATACCTACAAGCAGCCCATTCCATCGGTGCTTTAACTATGGCGATTACCTTGGTGTATTTACCACCGTTACGCAAAGCTGGCCCAGCCTTATTGTGGTCAGTGGTTGGCTTTGGCGTTGTGACAATTATCTTTGGGCTTTCTCGTTCGTTTTGGCTGTCTATGTTGATGCTGATTCTTGGTGGCGCACTAGATAGTATTAGCGTTGTGATTCGTCATACATTAGTTCAAATCAGAACACCGGATCATTTACGTGGTCGAGTTGCTGCTATTAATAGCGTTTTTATTAGCGCTTCCAATGAGTTGGGGGGCTTTGAGTCAGGCTTGACTGCTGCCTTGTTTGGCCCAGTGATTTCAGTTGTAGGTGGTGGAATTGGCACAATTGTAGTAGTGATTGCTACGGCGATGATTTGGCCGGGAATTCGGAAGTTAGGAGCTTTGCAGGAGTATTAAACAAGTCGGAAGTACAGTTTTGTAATGGGGATTTAAACCCGCCTAACATACTTGCTTTTTTATTAAAACCTCCTTTCTAGCCTCTGGCTGAAAATGCTCCTCATTGCAGCTGTGCCGCAAGTCTTGAGGCGGCAGCCCCCACTATGCATTACAGCAGTTTTCATGTATTTGAACCACATCTGTCGTAGGGGCACAGAAAAAGCTCATGCGTGTCAACTTAAGAAAAAAGTTGCTTTGAGAAGACGTTTTGCCCTCATCCTCTAATCCCTTCTCCCAACTTGGGATTCGGGGAACTAGAGAATTTGCTCCCCTCTCCCAAAAGTGGGAGAGGGGCTGTTCTTGTGAGGGTCAAACCTCGAAAGCATGCCTTGCCTAACTTCTAGGTTAAGTTGACACCAATGAGCATTGCTGTGCCCCTACCGCGTGGGTCTATTTACCTGAAAATAGCGTGTAAGAGTCAGAGACTGGGAACGAGACAATCTCTAAGTCAAAGCTGTTGCGCCTTTAATTTGCACTAATATTTTTTCAACATGGTTGTGGGGTGTGCATCTTGCCCGCCCTGATTGTGCAAGTTGTATACATAACAGCTCAAGCCAGTGGATTGGGCGGGTTTCCGACTCTTGTTGGCTTTTCTTAATTATCCTTTGGTCGTAAATAGACGATGCTGTAGGGGTTTAGCATGGTAAACCCCTACGAAAGATGTGGTTTTTCACCTGATACATATTTGGTATTTCTTGCGTGTTGCCCACCCCACAAGAAGTAGTTAAATATTTTTTTATTTGGAAGTCCTTTAAGCCGCAATGCCATTGCATCGGCTGGTAATGCCATTGCATCGGCTGGTAATGCCATTGCATCGCCTGGTAATGCCATTGCATCGGCTGGTAATGCTCTGAATCGGAATCAGAAAAACTTCATCAACCTAGATTTTTAACTCGTACTTATGTACAAATCTTCTCAAGTAAGTTATTATTCTCATGATGATTTGATAGTAATTATAACTAATAAGGTTATCCATGCTTTTTCCCTTCTTGATCATGTTCCGAGAGGGCGTTGAAGCTGCACTTGTCGTGGGGATCATTGCCAGTTATCTCAAGCAAACTGGTCGTACCCATTTGATGAAGTCAGTTTGGATTGGCATCGCACTAGCGACTTTGATTTGTCTAGCTGCTGGCATTATTTTACAAATAACCAGTCAGGAGTTTCCCCAGAAAGAACAGGAACTATTTGAAGCGGTAATTTCCCTCGTTGCCGTTGGGGTTCTCACCTGGATGGTTTTCTGGATGCGCCGTGCGGCTCGTTCTCTGAAAGGGGAGTTACAGTCTCAAATTGAAACTGCGATTCAGTCGGGGGATAAATGGGGTACAGCATTAGTGTGGATGTCATTCTTTGCAGTACTACGGGAAGGTCTAGAAACAGTAGTGTTTCTGCTGGCCACGTTTCAGCAAAATTTGGGAATTCAAGCTCCCGTGGGAGCATTATTTGGATATGCAGCCGCACTAGCCGTCGGTGTAGGCATCTATCAGGGTGGTATCCGCATCAACTTGAAGCGATTTTTTAAATGGACAGGAGCCTTCATTATCCTGGTTGCTGCTGGACTCTTAGCAAGTGGGGTGAGAGCTTTCCATGAAGCCGGAGTGTGGAATTCACTGCAAACAGTGGTATTTGATGCTAGCGGGGTACTTCCCAATAACGGGTTTCTCGGTTCACTTTTAGCAGGATTTTTTGGATATAACGATGCGCCGACTGTCAGCGAAGCGATCGCCTATTTTGGCTATCTAATTCCTACGATGTCGCTGTTCTTCTTAGGGGAAAAGGCTGGACAGAAGAGTACAGCGAGTCATTCTTAGCTACTTCCATAACTTTTAGGAAAAGACAACAATGAAAAATGTTTTAAAGTATTCAACAATTATCTGTCTAATTGCCTTGACAGTAGCTGGCTGTGAATCGAACAAATCAAGCGATACTGCCGCGAGTAATACTCCAGAAGCAAAAGTAGCCAGCGATACCTCTGCTAACAATCCTACAGAAACAGCTTTGAGTGTGACAGATCAAGGTTGCGAACCGAATCAGCTGTCAGTAACATCTGGGCAAAACACCTTTGTGCTGACCAACAAAAGCAGCAAACCTGTAGAGTGGGAGATTTTGTCTGGGGTGAAAGTCGTTGAAGAAAAGGAAAATATTGCTCCTGGCTTCGTTCAAAAACTCAAAACCAATCTCCAACCGGGTGACTATGACATGGCTTGCGGTTTACGCAGCAATCCCAAAGGTAAAATCACAGTGAAAGCTGGAGGAGATTCTCAAGCCAAAGGGACTGTAGATCAAGGTCAATTAGTCGGTGCGATCGCAGAATATAAAGTCTACATCACTAAAGAAATTGACCAACTGGTTACTAAAACCAAGATATTGACAGATGCCGTGATTGCTGGCGACCTTCCCAAGGCTCAAAAAACCTATGCATCTGCCCATCTTCACTATGAACGCACAGAACCTGTAGCTGAATTGTTCTCCGACCTCGACAAAAGCATGGATTCCCGTGCTGATGACTTTGCCAAAAAAGAGGCTGACCCACAATTCACCGGATACCATCGCCTAGAAAAAGCTTTATTCCAGGACAAAACTACAAAAGGCATGAAACCCTATGCCGAAAAGCTACAGAAAGATGGACTAGATTTACAAAAGCGCATTGCCACCTTGACCATTGAACCGAAAAAGATGGTTGGCGGTGCTGCTGACTTGATTGAAGAAGTGGGTAAAACCAAGATTTCTGGAGAAGAAGACCGTTACAGTCATACTGACCTCTGGGACTTCAGCGCTAATGTCGATGGTTCCCAAAAGATTGTGGAGTTATTGCGCCCCGTCATCCAAAAAGCTAACCCCGAACTACTGGGGCGTGTGGATGCAAATTTCACCAAAGTTGACCAACAACTTGCTAAGTATAAAACCCCTGATGGTGGTTTTGTTAACTACAATAAGGTGAGTGAAACAGACAAGAAAGACATGAAAACAGCGATCGCTGCTCTTGCTGAAGATTTGTCTCAGCTGCGCGGCACTTTGGGAGTTGAGTAATTTATCAATCATTCCTAGAGGAGGAAACTATGTCTATTACAAAGCAACCAAATTTACGCATTACTCCCCGCATCAGCCGTCGTGACTTGCTCATCGGTATGGCCGCAGCAGGTGGAGTAGCAGCTTTGACCAGTTTGGGTTATCAGACTCTTCTAGGAACACCTCTTGACCCATCTGAAGAGATCGTGCCCTTCTTTGGACTTCACCAAGCAGGTATTCTTACCCCTACTCCTGCCTCTGGGTTAATGGTAGCATTTGATACAACTGCTGCAAATAAAGCAGATTTAGTGCGGTTGTTCAAAACTTTAACTGAGCGCATCCAGTTTCTCATGGCAGGGGGAACACCCAGGTCGCGCGACCCCAAATTTCCACCCAATGATTCGGGGATTCTTGGGCCTGTAGTGGTTCCCAATAACTTGACAATCACCCTAGCTGTGGGTAACTCACTGTTCGATAACCGCTTTGGACTCGGCAACTTGAAACCCAAGCGGTTAGATACTATGCCCAATTTTCCCAATGACCAGCTTGACCCAGATTTATGTCATGGGGATATACTGTTGCAATTCTGTGCGAATACTGAAGAATCGAATCTCCACGCTTTACGCGACATCATTAAGAACTTGCCTGACTTGATAACTTTGCGTTGGCAAATAGCAGGGTTTCTGCCGCCGAATACCCACAAAAAACAAGGTAAAACTACGGTGCGTAACCTGCTTGGTTTTAAAGATGGGACAGCAAATCTAGATGCTAGCGATGAAAAGTTGATGAACCGGATTGTCTGGGTACAGCCAAATAGCAGCGAACCAGCTTGGACAGTCGGGGGAAGCTATCAAGTGGTGCGGGTGATCCGCAACTTAGTGGAACACTGGGATCGGACACCACTACAGGAGCAAGAGACAATTATTGGGCGCGATAAGGACTCTGGCGCACCCTTGGGGATGAATCACGAGAAAGATATTCCCAATTATGCTCAAGACCCAAAGGGTCAACAAATCCGCCTAGATGCTCATATCCGCCTTGCTAATCCCCGCACATCAGAGTCGAATTTGATTCTGCGGCGTGGTTTCAACTATTCACGCGGGTTTGACAAAGCTGGACAGTTAGATATGGGTTTGTTGTTTGTCTGTTTTCAGGCTGATTTAGAAAAGGGCTTTGTGACGGTGCAAAATCGCTTGATTGGTGAACCACTAGAAGAGTATATTCGCCCCATTGGTGGTGGATATTTCTTTGCTTTACCTGGTGTCAAAGCTGAAGGAGGTTATCTCGGTCAGTCATTACTAGAAACATCATCAGTGTAGATTTAAGGATTTCCAACAAATAAATTACTACTACTTGTGGAGTGGGCATCTTGCCCGCTTTGGTCTACACCCACCCCACAAGAAATATAAGATTTACGCATTGACAAGAAATACCAAATATGTAACAGGTGAAAAACCACATCTTTCGTAGGGGTTTAGCATGGCTTTTCCCCTACAGTATCGTCTATTTACGATCAAAGGATAATTAAGAAAAGCCTGAAACAACCTATTTTTGTTAACCCACATCACGATGAATTTGTACAGTGCGTAAGTCCTAAAATAGTTGAGTATTTTTTTTATTTGTCAGTCCCTTATCATTCAATACAGTTCAGTTAAGTATTTCTTCCTTCTCTTCCTTCTCTGCGAGACGCTACGCGAACGCGTCCTTTGCGGTTCGTTAAAAAATTGACTTTCATAAAGAGTTAAGCCTTAACCCAAGCGTATTGCCTGATCATTAATTTTTAATTTTTTGACGATGGTTAGCAGCTTGCAATAACAGAGATTCCGCAAAGGCGATCGCATCACTTGCAGATTTACCACCAGCTAACTGCGCTAATTCTTCCCGGCGTGTGGTTAAATTATCTAAGGTAGTAACTCTGACAACAGTACGCTGTTCGGCGTTGTCATTGTTGGCTTTTTTACCTTTGCCTTGATTGATAGTTTGCTTATCTACGCGGAAATGCCGATCAGCCATGGCCGCAACTAAAGGTTGGTGAGTAACACATAATACTTGGTTGCGTTGACTCAGCTGGTGTAATTTTTCCGCGATCGCTTGGGCTACCCTTCCCGAAACCCCGACATCAATTTCGTCAAATACCATTGTTCCAGCCACATCAACCTGAGAAAAACAAGCTTTCAGCGCCAGTAAAAAGCGGCTCATTTCCCCACCAGAGGCAATTTCCGTTAAAGGTTGCAGTGGTTCTCCAGGGTTGGAACTAAATGTAAAGGTAATTTTATCCGCTCCCATTGCAGTTGGAAAAGCTGGTAATATTTCAACCAGAAACTTCACCTTTTCCATCGCTAGGGGCTTGAGTTCAGCTATCAAACTTGATTCTAAATTAGCAGCCGCTTTACTCCGCAGTTCGGTTAACTGATTAGTTGCTTGGGTGAGTTTTTCAAAACATGCCTTTTCTTGCTGTTCCAAGTTTTCAATAGATTGTTCGCCGTCGTTAAGTTGGGCTAATTCCCATTGGATACGTTCGTAATAAGCGATCGCTTCTGTAAGTGTCGGCCCATACTTACGGCAAATTTGCTTTAATTCCTGAATCCGTTCTTCCACCTCTGACAAGCGATGCGGATCGGCTTCCAAACCATCCCCATAGGCATTAATCTGTCTTCCCACTTCCATTACCGCAGCTTGCGCGTCCCTGACTAATTCCAACAGGGGTTGGAGTTGGATATCATACTCCACCATGTCATTTAATGTCGCCTCACTATTTCCTAATAAATCTGCGGCGGCTGGGGTTTCATTATCGTTTTGATACAAAGCCTGATAAACTTTGTAACTCATTTGTTGCAAATCGACGACATGATTCAGGCGTTCCCTTTCTTGTCCCAACTGTTCCAATTCATTAGCTTCGCTAAGATTGGTTGCTCCCAATTCTTGCACTTGATAGGTGAGCAAGTCGAGTTGTTGTAACCGTTCTCGTTCTGATGTCCGGCGTTTTTCTAATGCTAAATGCGCCTGTTGGTAAGTACCAAAGCTGGTGGCGACTTTATGGCGCTGCTGCATTAGAGAGTCGCCGCCATATAAATCTAACCAGTCGCGGACTTGGGCAGATTGTCCCACTTGTACAGTTTGACCTTGGGCTGTAATTTCCACCAAGCGATCGCGCATTCCTCCCATAATTTGCCGATTTACCAACACGCCATTTACCCGCGATCGGCTGCGGATATTACTAGTACTGGCTGTGATTTCTCGACTAATAACTACGGAATTTTCATCAAGCAAATCTATTTCTTGTTCAGTCAACCAAGCCGCTAGAGGAGCGTTTGAGGTGAAAGTCGCTTCTACCATCGCTCGACTTGTCCCCGTGCGAATGACCCGACTAGAGACTTTACCACCCAAAGCAGCATCAATAGCATCCAAGATAATCGATTTTCCAGCGCCGGTTTCACCTGTCAACACATTTAGTCCCGCGCCAAATTCCAATTCCAGTTGGTCAATTAGGGCAAAGTTTTCAATTCGCAGACAAAGCAACATCAAGCCAAATTCTCCATGAGGGCAGATGCCAAATACTTCCAATTTACAGGACAATAAGTATGATCTTTCAGCAACTAGCAATAGCTACTACTATTGAACTAGTATGCCCATTTAAGTGTAGCAGACCTATTGGTACTGAAGACTTTTAAGAGCTAGAGGAGCAGGGGAGCAAGTGGGAAATAACCAATATTTGTCTATGAGAGGCTGCGCCAACGACTACGCTCAGTACAAGTGGCCAATTCCCAATGCCCCATGCCCAATCCCTCAACATATTGTTACAATACTTAACGTGATCGTTCTGACCGGTGGCCTTCTTCATGATTGTTAAGACACTTCCCCCTAGTTCCCGATCGATTCAGGAGGACAGTCGCAACGGCACAAATCGCCGAGGTGAACTGGACGTTATTGATATAGTGCCAGAAGAAAATGGTACACAAAGCTTGGTTGTGCCGCAAATATCGCCCGCCCAAAAGTTGAGGACAACAGCCCAACCTGAAACGCTTTACGATCCCGTGAGCATAGCGGTGCATTACCAAAACAGACCCCTACAAGTTATCAGGCGGATTTTCGCGGTTTTAGGGCCGAGTATATCCTTTGCTTTTGGGTTGTGGTCGGATAGTAAACGGGGAATTGTCGTCAAAAATGACCGCCGCCGAGCCACTCAGCTACGAGTATTGCTGACCAAACTGGGGCCTGCTTACATCAAAATTGGACAAGCTTTGTCCACCAGACCGGATCTGGTTCCTCCGGTATACCTAGAAGAATTAACTAAGCTACAAGACCAATTACCGCCTTTTCCCAACGAAATTGCTTACCAGTTTATCAAAGAAGAACTAGGCGCACCTCCCCAACAGGTTTACGCCGAACTCTCAGCCCAGCCAATTGCTGCGGCTTCATTGGGGCAAGTCTATAAAGGTAAGCTAAAAACTGGTGAAGAAGTTGCCGTTAAAATCCAACGCTCCGACTTAAGAGAGGGGATCACCATTGACTTGTATATCTTGCGTAACCTCGCTGCTTGGGTGCAGAAAAAAGTTAAGCGGGTAAGAAGTGATTTAGTTGGGATTTTGGATGAATTAGGCGATCGCATTTTTGAAGAGATGGACTACATCCACGAAGGCGAAAATGCCGAGCGATTTTTCCAGCTATACGGCCATATAAAAGACATATATGTACCGAAAATTTACTGGGAATATACCAATCGTCGCGTCTTGACGATGGAGTGGATTAACGGCACCAAATTAACTCAGACAGAAGAAATTAGCGCCCAAGGTATAGATGCTCGTTACCTAATTGAAGTGGGTGTGCAGTGTTCCCTACGCCAATTGTTAGAACATGGATTTTTCCACGCCGATCCCCACCCTGGTAATTTATTAGCAACACCAGATGGCAAATTAGCTTATCTCGACTTTGGGATGATGAGCGAGATTAAGCCACTACAGCGTTATGGTTTGATTGAAGCGATCGTCCATGTCGTCAACCGCGACTTTGAAGGATTAGCAAAAGACTACGTTAAGTTAGATTTCTTATCACCAGAAACCGATTTAACACCAATTATCCCAGCTTTTGCGAGAGTCTTTGCTGATGCCCAAGGAGCCAGTGTTGCCGATCTTAATATTAAAAGCATCACCGATGAACTATCGGCTTTGATGTATGAATATCCTTTCCGCGTACCGCCTTACTACGCCTTAATTATTCGCTCCCTGGTGACGCTCGAAGGTATTGCAATATTTATAGATCCCACCTTTAAAGTTCTCAGTGAAGCTTATCCTTACGTTTCTAAACGCCTGTTAACTGATCCAGCACCGCAATTAAGAGCATCATTGCAAGATTTGCTATTTAAAGATGGCAGATTTCGCTGGAATCGTTTAGAAAACTTGTTACGAAATGCGCGTAATAGTCAAGATTACGACTTTAATTTAGTGCTGAATCAGGGAATAGAATTTCTGGCATCTGAACGCGGCGCTTTCATTCGTGACAAGTTAGTAGATGAATCTGTTAACGGACTCGATGCTTTAGGTAAAAATGTTTTGCATAACTTTACCTCCTTGTTGCGGGAACGGGTAGGATTGAGAACAGTTAATGAAACTCCATCGGCGACAGGTGAGCAACAACAAACCTTGGAGCATATCAAACGTATATTAGGTATTCTCCGAGAAACAAAAGGCTTTGATCCGGTGCAAATTGCGCCTAAAATTGCCCAGTTATTGGTAAATTCAGATGTGCAACGTTTAGGTCAACAAATTGCCAACCGCTTCACGCAAAAGGCTGTAGCTAGGTTAATTCGGCAATTATTGGCATCGTAGTAAAAGTTATGAGTTAAAAACTTTCTTTAACTCATAACTGATTCACTTTAGCAACTATGTAACTCAACTCTTCCAGCTTTTCTAAGACCTTAGTAGCACTTTGGGCAATGCTTTCTTCATTAGTTTTGCATTCGACTTCCGGGTGGAGTGGTATTTCATAAGGATCATCAATACCAGTGAAGTGTTTAATCTCCCCGGATCTTACTTTTTTATATAACCCTTTTACGTCTCGCTGTTCACAAACTTCTAATGATGCATTGACGTAAACTTCAATGAAATATGGAATACTTTGGCGTATTTCTTCCCGAATTTCGCGGTAAGGTGAAATAGCCGAAACCAATACAATTACATTATTTCTGGCAAGAAGGTGAGCCACAAAGCCAATGCGCCGAATATTCTCTTCTCGATCCTCTTGACTGAAACCCAACCCTTTGCATAGGTTTTGACGTACCGCGTCGCCATCAAGAACTTCAACTCTGTATCCCTGTATCCGCAGTTCCTTTTCCACAAATTGACAAATAGTAGTTTTACCTGCACCACTTAGACCGGTGAACCATACTGTCACACCACACTCTTGTTGTCTCATCCTACCTCCGCCGTACACTTCAAATGGCACATCAAATAAAAGCTTTTTTGGGTAATTTCGGGTCAAATAGCAATTTTATTAGGACTTAGCACGAGTTACGGAATAACGTAGACGCGGAGCGACTTGCCGCAGGCTACCGCATACTCTTTCCTACGTTCAAGCAAGCTACGCGCAGCGCCTCGTTAGAGAAGGACGCGTTCGCGTAGCGTCTCGCAGAGAAGGAAGAGAAGGAAGAAATCCTTAACTGAACTGTATTGCCTTCAGGGCTATTTCGTTCTAGACAGAAACCGCCCAGAACTGAAGTTCAGAGGCTCATAGCTAAAGTCCGTTAAAACGGACTATAACCTTTTCTTAGTCGTCTTTAGACGAATGAGTGCTATTAGACTCAGAATTCATTCTGAGGCGGACTAGATCAGAATGAAATAGCCCTGGTATTGCCTTATAGACAAGACAATTGCAAACTTTTAACTTTCTTCTTGGGGATAATCATTTTTCTCACGTTTGAGGCTTTCTTCTAAGGCTTGAATTTGTTCACGACGCGCTTCCAATTCTAAGGAACGTCGCGCTAAGTCTTGATTTTGCAACGTCAGGGATTGTCGCCAATGTTCGGCTCGCTCGGCTTCCTGCTGCAAAAATTCCGGGGTAATGCCGATAGTCAGGTAGTTTTGTACTAAATGAAGTACCCAGTTGGTGGCGTCTTCTATTCTTTCAATGTCGCCTGTAGGGGAAAGTTCGACTAAAATAAGCAAGTTTTCACTCATCATCTTTCCCTTTCCTAGCAGAATGAAAGCTTCTTCGGGAATTATCGCCCACAAGTTATCAGCTTCTTGACGCGCTAACAAGCGTAACTGGTGCTGGTCTAAAAAATCGTTTTTACGCACCTGGGCTAGATATAGCATGAGGGTCGGTTCGCTCCAATTCAAAATCACCGAAGTTCAGATCGCCTCCAGCCTACGCAGTCTGGAAAAATTGCTCCTCTTCTCCCATCGCGTAGCGTCTGAGGGGAGACAAATTTGGATCTTGTTAATTGGTAATGGGTAATTGGGAATTATTGACACTCCGATTACCCATTACAGTTATCCTAAGCGATGCAGGCGATGCCTACGACAACGCCTGAAGGCGATCGCGCAAAATTTCAGCTTGCTTCTGTGCTTCGACTAAAGCGTCCCGCGCTCCCTGTACCACGTCTGTTCTAGCTCTATCCACAAAACTAGGATTGTTTAATCTGGCACTCAGGGATTGAACTTCTGCTTCAGCTTTACTCAAGCTTTTCTCTAGTTTGGCACGCACAGCTTCAATATCCACTACACCGCTCAGAGGAATTAGCACTTGTATTGTACCAATCACACCAGCGTAGACGTTTTCCGGCTTGCCGTCAGGCATCGCATTTTCTGATTCTTGTGGTTGTTCTAATTCTCTCTGCGAGAAAAAACCTCTCCATAACTTTTGTCTTGCTTGAGCAGTTAGTAAATTTTGGCTAACAAACCAAGCTGTGTAACCAAAACCAACTATTTCAAAGAAAGTTCCGAGGATGGGAGTGTGATCAATGTCATTTCCCACAGCTAAACCCAATCTACCAAAGACTATCGCCACAATAATTAAGCCAATTGTCTTCAAACCTCTCTGAGGTTTTTTCGCAGCAACAGTTTCGCTTTTTTGCTTGTCAGTAATGGTTAAAGTCTCAACTTTCGCCAAATCTTTAATGTAATCCTGTCCAGCAGTGAGAATTTCTCGCTCCTTCTGGCTTTCAGTTTGCAAATTCGCTGTCACTTTTACGCCTGGTTTAATATCCGCTTCCGCACGCAAATTCCGAATTGTGCGGATAGTGCCAATCAGCAATTCAAACTGTTCTTCCAAAGCTGCATCAATTAGGTTTGCATCCACCTGGGGATAGATTTGTAATGGTAAAGTTTGCGGTGAATCTGCTGGTTGTTGGGTGAGAGTTTGCCAAATTTCCTCGGTAATATGAGGCATGAAGGGATGAAGTAGTTTCAAAATTCCTTCCAGCACATAGCCAAGGGTTTGCTGTGCTACCCGCCGCGATGCCGGTTCTGCATCTTGCTGAAGGCGGGATTTCACCAGCTCAATATACTGATCGCAGAAATCACCCCAAATGAATTCGTACAATCCCTTAGCTGCTTCCCCTAAACCGTAATTATCGATGTAATTGGTGGTTTGTTTGACAACTTGATGATAGCGCGAGAGAATCCAGCGATCGCTCAATTCTCTAGCTACTGGGTTCCCCAATTGTTGCGGCGTTTGTCCATCCAAATTCATCATCACAAACCGGGCTGCATTCCACAACTTGTTAGTAAAGTTGCGGGATGCCTCCACCGATGCCGATTCATCCTTTTTGCGATCATACTCCAATCTCATATCTTGACCAGCCCCCGCCACTTCCCTAATTAGGGTATACCGCAGGGCATCAGTACCATATTTGTCAATTAATAACAACGGGTCAATACCATTACCTTTGGTCTTAGACATCTTCTGACCTTTTTCATCCAGCACCAAACCGTGGATGTAAACCGTTTGGAAAGGCATTTGCCCAGTAAGACGCCCAGCCATCATTGTCATTCTGGCGACCCAGAAAAAGATGATATCAAAGCCTGTTACTAAAGTCGTAGTCGGGTAATAAGTTGCTAAATCCTGAGTTTGTTCCGGCCAGCCCAAAGTCGAAAATGGCCAGAGTCCAGAAGAAAACCAAGTATCTAGCACATCTGGGTCTTGTTCTAAGTTGACATTTTGTCCAAATTGTGATTTGGCTTTTTCCCAAGCTTCAGTTTCGGATTTCGCCACCACAAACGGGGTGTTATCGGTAATTTGCCCATCCGTTTCACTGACAGCATACCAAGCCGGAATTTGGTGTCCCCACCATAATTGGCGAGAGATACACCAATCATTGAGTTTTACTAGCCAATCACGATAGACCTTTGTCCAGCGTTGGGGGACAAACCCTGGAGAGTTTTGCTGGTCGAGGAATTCGAGAGTGTTGTCAGCTAGGGGGCGAATTTTGACAAACCACTGAGTTGAGAGGAGAGGTTCAATCGGTACTTTACCGCGATCGCTGTAGGGAACGGTATGCTTATAATCTTCTATCTTCACCAAAAAGCCATCTGTTTCTAGGCGAGAAACCACATTTTTTCTCGCAACAAAGCGGTCTTGTCCTTGAAACTCCCCGGCATTGGCGTTAAGAGTGCCGTCTTTATTCATAATATTAATCAACGGCAGATTGTGACGCTTACCCATGTCAAAATCATTTGGGTCATGGGCAGGAGTCACCTTCACGCAACCCGTGCCGAAAGTGGGGTCAACAAATTCATCGCCAATAATCGGAATTTCTCGGTGTAGAATGGGCAGAGTTAAAGTTTTGCCAATGAGATGTTTGTAGCGATCGTCATTGGGATTAACCGCTACAGCCGTATCACCCAGCATAGTTTCTGGTCTAGTTGTCGCCACCTCTACAAAACCGGAACCATCGGTGAGGGGATAGCGGAAATACCAAAGATTCCCATTAACCTCTTGATTTTCCACCTCCACATCAGACACAGCCGACTGGGAAGCTGGACACCAGTTAACTAAATATTCACCACGATAAATTAAACCTTCCTCGTAAAGACGAGTAAACGCCTCGACAACAGCTTTAGATAAACCCTCATCCAGAGTAAACCTTTCCCGTGACCAGTCCACCGAGACACCCAAACGTCGTAGCTGATTCAGAATCGTTCCCTCAGACTCCGCCTTCCATTGCCAAGCGCGTTCTAGGAACTTCTCGCGCCCCAACTCGTAGCGAGTCTTACCCTCTGTCTTGAGTTGCCTTTCCAGCATAGTATGCACAGCAATGCTGGCGTGGTCAGTTCCGGGTAGCCACAGGGTATTGCGCCCCTGCATCCGGTGGTAGCGCACGAGGGTATCAATCAACGCACTTTCAAAAGCGTGACCCATGTGTAAGCTGCCGGTGACATTAGGGGGTGGAATGACGATGCAATAAGGTTCACCGCCTTTGTTGGGGTCAGCTTTATAAACTTGGTTCTCTTCCCAGAATTTTTGCCACTTGGCTTCAGTGGAAAAGGGGTCGTAGAGACTGGGGAGATTGGGAATGATTGCGGTCATGCTGGGCAAACTAAAGAAGGACTCTAATAAATTTTGCCACAGGGTTGGAGAGGCTTTATTATGGAAACGAACCGCAGAGGCCCAGAGAACGCGAAGGGAAGAGAGGTGGGAGAGGAATTGAATCGGGTTTCGGGAAGTAATTAACCCTTAAAACGATATTCCATGCGAACCGGAAGTTTTAGTTCTTTAATGTCTTCAAATTGATAGTATTGACCTCGCATTTGGACATTCTGAATTAAGCTAACTGGAGGCATATTCACAACATCATAGCTAATAACTTGATTAGTGAACATTACATCTAAAGGATTTAATGGATGTGTACAAATGAATATACCTTCAGTAATTTTAGGTTTCGGTAATTGTTCAACCGTTACTTCAGCCTTGCTCATCCATTTACCCAAGCGAATCCACTTTGATAGTTTGAGTTCTTTTTGGGAAATGACAAAAAACTCAAATTTACTTTCTGGGGCAATTTCTTTTGCTCTACCAAAACTAGGGATGTTTTTCTGTGTTTTCTCCATTTCAACGTGGTAGTTGTTATTAGCATACTTCCAGGTATTGAGGATGGAAGAATGATTGAGCGATCGCGCCGGAGTTACGTAAATTCCTTGTTGATTGAGTGGCGTTAAATGCTCCTCATATTTTGGCACTTGTTCTGGACAAAAGTAGCGATAAGAATCTTCTTCTGCAACGGTAGTAGAGTAGATTTTGCTATCAACTAAACCCAGCGCATAACAGAGAGCGTAATTATGAATTATTGCCTCTGTTTCATACAATCGCCCGATTTCACGACTTGCGTAATAGAGGAGCTTTTTCAAATTTCAAAATAATATCCCCAGCCTCGTCAATTGGCTTGATAATTGCATTAGTTTTTGGTGATTTTCCCTTGCTTTTAGCTCGATAAAAGCTGCGATACAATTTTGTTAATTCCTGAAGTTTCGTCATCTCATCTCCTTCTGGTTCAAAATAGTGATAAAAATCCAAGTATAGGCGAACTTTCGCCATAGGTACAGAATCAATTTTGTCTTGCCTCCGCAACCATTTATTAAGGTAATGGAAGACATAGAGAGGACTGGTTTCTAAATCCCGTGCCAAATCTGCTAATTTTCCCCAATCTGGATCGCCATCCTTTTTATGGTTAACTTCCAAGTGGATGCAGTAAGCAGCAGTCAGAGCATTAAGCGGAGAAAATTGACGCTTTTCTGAACTCCGAGGTAGAATGCTATCTAAACGATAGTTATCTTTTTTAATCAAAGAACGAATTGCTTTTAGCGGTTGATCCTGCTAGCTGTTGAATTAAGTTAGGTAAGACATAATCTGCAAAGTTTTCTAGGATGCGAGCGCCTTCATTTCCTTTTGCCTTTTTTACAGCTTCTTTAAATAAGCGAATAGTGAGAAGTTCGCGTTTGACAGGCAATTCATCATTCTCATCCTTTCCTGAATCAAAATCTGGTACTTCTTCCGGTAAATCATCATTAAATTCGTTCATTAATTTGCTTCCTCGCTTTCAATAGCTTGATATTCGAGTATTTTTACTTGTTGAATAATCCATAATTTACCCGTTACATCTGCGGATTCTAACCCAGTGATTAATGTTTCAATAGCTTCACGCCAATCAGCAAATGTGTAGCGAGAGGGTAGACGAATAATTACAATTCCTGAATAGTTAGAGGGATTATATTTAAGACGATTTCCAAAGCCGCGATCGCAAGTGACTAAACATCTACCCTCACGGCGACAAACATCAATAACTTCAGGATCGGGTGCAGAACTTAAGCCTTGTCCTGGTACTGTCGCAACATCATGTCCCACTAATTGCAATAAAGTTACAACCCGCAAGTCGATATTTTCATCTAGCTTTAATTTCATGCACTTGCTTCTTTTTTTTTGTTCAAAGGCAGTTCCACAAAAACATCCCGCGCCATCTCTGCACCGTAGGCGATACAAGCTAGCACATCTTCTCTTTCTATACTTGGATAAGCTTCAAGAACTTCTTCAATTGTTGTACCACCGGCTAAATAATCCAAAATTAGTGATACCCAAATACGGTGTCCGCGAATGCACGGTTTACCAAAACAAATATTTGGGTCGATCGAAATACGAGAAAGCAAATTATCTTTAGTCATTGGTACTTCTCCAGATTTCGCGTAATTTATCTAAACCAACCCATTCGCCGTTTTTCTTAACCAAGAAACGCAGTGCAGTACTGCATAAGCATTAATGCCTAAAATAATACCTCTTAGGGATTGAAACACTGTTGCCTTCTGATTTCGGGCTAAATTCTTTCTCCTCAAGCTTTTAAGCCAATTCATCTTTGATCCTCCTTTAGCTTATTATTGGCGACTGTAACCCTTTACAGCACTTTCTAACATATCCATCCTTCATCGCCCTTTGGCTTCCAATGCCAAGTTAAGGTTTCCAATAACAGCGCGTCTTGTCCAAAAGTAATGGTATAGCGAGGACTTCTATCCTCTGGCTCGTTGGTGAGAGGGTAAGCTTGAAAATGCATTGGTAGTCCGAGAGTAGCGCGTAAAAAGTTGCGATCGCGGTCTGAAATGAAGCACACTAGTTTACGTCTACTCACAGCATCACTAATTTGGTTGATACCGTAACCGTGTCGTTGGGAAATCTCTAAACCTTGTAGTTCGTGTTGTTTATCTGGTAAAACTTGCACCTTCCCAGATTTAGCTAATTCTCTCAGATTACCTGGATAATAGAAGTGCCAATCTTCCCGCACATCTCGATACCCTTTGAACTTTAAATAACACAAAGCTTTATCAAAGCGAGTAGTAATTACTCCAGCTTTCTCGGCTTTTGCCATAAAGCTATTTTTATCCCATAACTCGAAAAGAAAGTTATTGAGAATGCCAGGAAGATTATACATTTTAAATTTTTGGTTCTATTCCAGCCTTTTGAAAAGAAGTCTTTAGGAATTCGTTAGGTGTAGCAGAAAGAAAGAGGAACTTTTTCTGATAACTACCAGTATGTTTAATCAATAGTATAGTATTGATGACATTGGCTACTTGTGGAGATGAGAAAATATGAAATTCATCATATATAAATAATTTGTACTTTTCATCTATACGTCTGAATAACCTATCAGGATTATCTATTTTTCCTCTCAAGTAGTAAAAATTATGGGTGTAGTGGAAAAGATCAGGATTTGTCAGCAGAATTTCATATTGAGTAGAAAAGGTCAATCTATTACACTGTCGATATCAGAACGTGATAAAGCCGAGCTAGAAGCGATCGCTCGTGAATTCGGTATGATGTGGGGAGAGGAGCCTAACATCTCTAAGTTAATTAAAGCGATCGCTCAACGTAAGTTACTCATCGGTAACAATAACAATTGGAAAGAACCACGCATTAGGGCATTACATAGATGTATCAATGCTTTGACAGACATCGGGCAAATTGAACAAGCCCAAATCATTGCAAACTTACTTCTCGAACGCAGTGAATTATCATTACCGTTACGAGGCGAAATCGAACGTTTCCTAGAGAATTTGCCCCCAGCTTGGCGCTTAGAAATAGACCGCTATATCTTGCGCGAACAGCCCTTTCAGTTATCCTATCAAGATGCTGCGGAGCGTATGTTTAATTGTAAGGATTCAGGTCATACCAAAATGTCTACAATCGTTTCCTGATAATACTTTCCGGGGATTAACTACAAATTTATATTCTCAATAATAATTACGGAACGCCTATATTTCCGTGCATTATTGCGACTAAAGGTATGTTAATAAGCCAAAGTCAATTTTGAAACTATCTCTGTGACTGGGTTTCAAACACCTGAATCCTTACGTTTAATTTTACTGTTCGCCATGCCAAAGTTATACCCCATGAAAAGCGGCAATATCTTGATTGCTGGTGCGAAGAGACAGAAGGGAACTTTGATATACCAGAACTAATTCACAATTGGAGTTTACGATTAGATCGGATTACGGATGCTGCTGTAACTTTAATTTCTGGTGAGTGGCGATCTAATTTGGATGAAATCAAAGTAGAAATGCACTTATTTTCTGGCTTGGCTTTTGCCTATCAAGCTAAACCGAAGACAATATTAATGAGTGGCTACCAGATAAAGCGCGAGTTCGGCGAGTTGTCAGACGAGTATCCAGTACATTTTGGTTCAGTCGTGAAGTGATGCAATATGCGCCAGATTGTGTAGTTATTTTACCTGAGAATGTGCGCGATCGCCTCAAACAAAAACTCCTCACTCTCTGCAATTTATACGATATCGAAACCAGGTCTTAACTCTTTTCCTCTCCGACTCGGAGAGGGACGGTTTTACGTAGTAAAACCAGGGAGAGGTTTCTTATTTGCAACTCCCCTAACATCCTTGACAAAAGTACACTTCCATAAGATGCACTCATGTAGCCTTTATTTGCGATCGCCTCTAGTCATCTACACTTTGTCGGTGACACAAATAACGTTATAACAAGCTTTCTAGACATAAATTTTGAAAATTAAAGAAAAAAATCATCACTAATTGCCTAAAAAGTCCGGTTTTTTTGACTTTGTGATGATAAATAAAAATAATAGCGTTGAATGCCATGCTTCGTACCGCGAAGGATTACTGAAATTCTTCGCTACTTTCAGGATGACTACTGAATATCAAATTTTTGCTGGGGATGCTTCTTTGCCACAAAAAAAGGAGATGGAGCTGTATCAAAAGGCTCTACCACAAAACTTGCTCTAGATGTATTTGTAAAGATGTCACGCTATCTAGGAGCAAATTTTAAAGGAATTGTAAAAGACTTGGTGCCATTTTGGCAGGTTTTTACCCAAAATATGGGATATTAGTAGATTGTAGAAATCTTTATTGTTATTCACACATCAGTTACTATCTACCGAAAGCTGCTAAGACCAAGCAAATTTGACACAGATAAATTTAAGTAATTTATGAAGTAGGAAATAATACATGGTATTATCACTGTCTTCTCATAACGTTATCCAGTATCTGCAAGACGCGGGTCTGTGTAGCTCAGAAGATTGCGCATCAGAGAAATCTGAGTTGCCAGGAAGTAGTAAAAACAATTTCGATTTACTAGTGACTCTAGCAGATAATCGAAAACTGCTCCTTAAACAAGAACGTAACATCAACAATGATGCCCCGCCCCATGAGTTGTTTAAGGAATGGCTGTTTCACCAGTTGCTCCAACAGTTTCCAGTTCTCGGCAATATTTCAGCGCTCGCACCATTAGTAGTGCATTTTGACGAAGAAAACTCTATTCTCGTCCGCAATTATCTGAGTGAATATCGGGAGCTTGCGATATTCTACCACAACAATGAGATTTTTCCACAAGAAATTGCCTCTGCGATCGGCACTACTTTGGCGGGACTCCATCGTGCAACCTTCAACCGCCGAGAATATAAGGATTTTATGGCAACTGCTCCCCAAGGAGAGTTTCGCTATGGCTTTTACAATCCGGCGCAAGGGGTAGGGTCAATTGAGCCGGAGATTTTTGGGAGTGTTCCCACGGATGCACTTAAATTCTATGTTCTCTATCAACAGTACGAGAGTTTGGAATCAGCGATCGCAGATTTGGCATCTAACTGGAATCCTTGCTGTTTGACTCATAACGACCTGAAATTAAACAATATTTTGGTTCATTCCAGGTGGGAGAAACTAGACAATTGCCTAGTACGACTAATTGATTGGTCAGCTTGTGCTTGGGGAGATCCAGCTTTTGATTTAGGGACTTTACTAGCAAGCTATTTAGGAATTTGGCTCAATAGTCTGGTAGTAGACCCCACCATTGAGTTAGAAGAATCTCTACATCTGGCGTTGACACCTTTGGAGATTTTACAACCTTCAATTATTGCCCTAATTAGGTCTTATATAACTGCTTTTCCGATGATTTTGTCATACCGCAGTGACTTTATTTTGCGTGTTATCCAGTTTGCGGGGCTGGCACTAGTTCATCAAATTCAGGAGATGATTACCTACCGGAAATACTTTAATAATGCTGAAATCTGTATGCTCGAAGTAGCTAAAAGTTTACTCACTCTGCCGGAGCAAGCTGTGCTGACTATTTTCGGGATATCAGAGTCAGAAATCCTCAATCCTATAGCAAAAATCTATAAACTTCCTCAACCTGTAAATGAGCCGCAGTTACTTCGCCTTTATTACGAAAAAACTCGGCTTCGCGGTTGTTAATGGCAAGGAGCAGAACAATTTGAAGAAGAATACAGAATTCAAAATACAGAATTCAGAAACCACTATCAATCAACCGCTAATTTCTCTATTGGACATTGCGAATAATATCCAAATTGAGTCAAATTTTTGTATTTCCCATCCCAATTATCAACCCTTTGCTCTGCCGAGTAAAATAGCCGATAGATTTCAGCACAATTCTGTAGATTTACAACAGAAGTATCTCGCTCTCCTGCTGCGAAATTTTCTCTATGGAATCTATTACAATGGTTCGCTACAAAGTACTTTGGCAGTCAATATTGATAGTACTACTCGCCCGCCAAAGTATAATTTAGCAGATAATTCCATTTTGGAGATTGATTGGAACTTTTACGAGCAATTGCACGCTAGTAATCACGGCATAGGTTACTTTGACCCTCAATGGCAGGTGTTGCGGAAAGAACCTGATGGGACTATGGCGGTGACTAAAGGCGGTTTAACACTTTATGTTGAGCGAGACTGCTATTTAAAATCCAGCAATAAATCTACCAAAGTGGGTGAGACGGTAGCAATCTGGATGCCCAAAAATCGACTGCAAAATGGCTGTTACTTGGCAGTTAGTAATGTCGGACAAGAACGCCAGAGCAACCCCGATGGTGATTTGGGAGCAGGGCGAATTTACTTTAACTTTACGGCATCTGGTGCGATCGCGCTCATGGAAAGCTTGACACTGCAATTGAACGCAGCCTCGATTCCCTTTAGCTTTCAGGTTCTTCACAACCCTTCTGCATACGGACGCTATGATTCGGGGCTACTTTACTTTGAACTCCCCGACTATCCAGCAATCCGCGCAATCCTTCAGGCTATTTATCCAGAAAATCAATCCCATTTCCAGCCCGAAATTCCCTTGTTTACCAAATTTTTAGCACCGGGGTTAGGTTTAGCTGAGGAACCAATCCAAAAATTTGCAGCACAAGAAAGTTTTGGGATGAACCGTTGCCAAATTGTCGCTAATGCTTTATTAGAAGCTTGGCAAAAAGGTAAGAATGCGATGGAGGAACGGATGAGGGTTATTGAGCAACACTTTACGCTACACCTAATAGATTTGCAGCGTCCTTATCTTAATCCCAATTCTAAAGATATATATTACCCCCTAAATTAATGGGGAGTGGGGAGTGGGGGAGTGGGGGATGTAGCTTTAGCTTCCCGCAGGGTGGGAGATGAGGGGGATGAGGGGGATGAGGGAAAAAGAAGTAATGCAATGCCCAATACTTCTCTACGAGAGGCTGCGCCAACGACTTCGCTCAGTACAAGTGCCCAATGCCCCATTTAAAATTCCACAATCACCGGCACATGGTCGCTGGGTTGGGTTAATTTTCTGGGTGCGACATCAATGATGCAACTTTTAGCACGTTCATATAGCACGGGTGTAAGATAGTGATGGTCAATCCGCCAACCTAAATTGCGACGGAAGGCGGCGGCGCGATAATCCCACCAGCTATAATTTCCGCCTTCTGTGGTGAATTTGCGAAAAGCATCAGCAAATCCCAGTGTCACAATAGCCCGTAAAGCTTGGCGCTCTGCTTCTGTTGCCATAATGTGATTTTCTGTACTCACTTGCTCGTGAATATCCTTATCTTCCGGTGCGATGTTGAAGTCTCCGGACACACTAATTGCAGGTTCCGACAGCACCAGCAAGCGCAAATACTCGTGTAGTGCTGTCAACCAGCGTAGTTTGTATTCGTATTTTTCAGTTCCGACTGCTGCGCCATTGGGAACATATAAGTTCACAATCCGAACACCATCAATTACACCCGTAATCACCCGCTTTTGCTCATCCCATTCGTGGTGTAAATCTGGCAAAATCGCCCGAAACCCGCTACTTACGTCTAAGAGTGGCTGGCGGCTAATCAGGGCTACGCCGTTATAAGATTTTTGTCCTGATATATAAAAGTTATAGCCTAACTGCTCAAAAGGCGATCGCGGAAACTCGGCATCCACAACTTTGGTTTCTTGCAAACAGAGAACATCAACAGGATTCAGGGTTAACCAATCGATAACCTGTTCAAGGCGAGTGCGAATTGAGTTAACATTCCAAGTAGCGATTTTCATTCGTTAGTTATCAAAATTTTTGTAAATTACTAATTACATTTGTGTAATTTTTGTACAATTACTTAATACTTATAATTTCTGTTGAGTTTCCCAATTACCTTTAAAGGAAGCTTTAATGACTTGATCCCATTGCATAATTTAGTGTCGTCAGCTACAAAGTCTTCAAGTTTGTCAGTTGTGATACAAAATATTCTCCCTCATTATGATCCCCAAGACAGATGTAACAAGTAATAGATTAGCGATACGGTTAGAAGTGTAGCTCATGGTTGACTTTTGCCGATAGTCGTTTAGATTTGTCGGTAGAGAATTTGCCTTCCGCTTAACCATTGTTGCGCTTTTGGTAGCCTGTTAGGTTAACTTAAATGTCAAAAGAGTAAATACAAATCCTCTTTCCTCATAATATAATGCTGTTGCTCATTATATAGAGGACAATTTCAGAGACTGAACCAAAACAACTTATGAAAATCGCTCAAGTTGCCCCCTTATGGGAAAGGGTTCCACCTCATAGTTATGGAGGAATCGAACTGGTAGTGAGTCGCTTGACTGATGAACTTGTTCGTCGCGGTCATGAGGTAACTTTATTTGCCTCTGGCGATTCTCAAACTTTGGCTGACTTAGAAGCAGTTTATCCGCGTGCATTGCGCTTAGACCCAAATGTGAAAGAGTATGCAGTGTACGAAATGCTGGAACTAAGCCAAGTTTACCAAGGTGCTGCCCAATTCGATATTATCCATTCTCATGTAGGGATTTCGGCATTAGCTTTAGCGAGTTTGATAACAGCAACTTCTACAGTCCACACCCTGCACGGTAACTTTACAACAGATAACCGTCACGCATTTAGCTACCACCAAAAGCAACCCTACGTCAGCATTAGTAATTCTCAGCGCCAAATTGATCTTAATTATATTGGCACTGTTTATAACGGAATTGAGCTAGCAGATTACCCATTCGTAGCCCAACCGTCAGAACCTCCATATTTGGCCTTTTTAGGCCGTTTTTCACCAGACAAAGGGCCACAACATGCGATCGCCATTGCTAAAGAGAGTGGTTGGCGCTTGAAGATGGCAGGAAAGGTTGATTTAGCAGACTCGAAGTTTTTTGAACAAGAGATTGCCCCCCTGATAGATGGTCAGCAAATTGAATATCTAGGCGAAATTAATCACGCCGAAAAGACTGAACTTCTGGGCAATGCTGCCATAACTCTTTTCCCCATTAACTGGCAAGAACCTTTTGGCTTAGTAATGATTGAATCAATGGCAACTGGTACACCAGTGATTGCCATGAATTTAGGCTCTGTACCTGAAGTGATTGCCCATAATAAAACAGGTTTTATCTGCAAAAGCTATACAGAAATGGCGGCAATGATTCCACTAGCTTTGGAACTCAATCGTCAAAACTGTCGAAAATATGTGGAGAACAAGTTTAGCGTTAGCCAAATGGTTAACGGCTACGAAGCTGTTTACAGACAAATTATTAAAGACCGCATAGAATCAAATGGCTGCATTCGTGCTGCCAAAATCTAGTTTTAATCAACTGCTTTTTTATCCAGCTTAAACAACAACTTTTTTTAACGAGGACATTGGTATGAATACGAGAGCCAACACCTGCTTATGTTGCGGTGGTCCCCTCCTGCGTCATGCCCGTCATGGTGAACTATATTGGTTTTGCCTGTCGTGCCGACAAGAAGTACCGCTATTAACGGTTACTCGCTTGCCGAATGTGGAAACCCGGAATACTGGAGTGGTTCCGCAACCAGCAGTGAATAGCTAGTTTTTCGACATATAAAGCCTACTATAGCAGTCTGCTTTGATTTTTGTTAGCGCAGCGTGGCGTAGCCATAATTATTTGCGTAGAGAGGGAGTGGGCTTGCCGTGAGCGTAGCCGAATGGGAAGAAGCCTTTTCGAGGTGTACTGATTTTTTTCAAAAATTCAAATACGAGTCCTATAGAAATCGAGTTTACATTTATCAATTAGCTCCAACTGATAAAATCGGATGGAGTTAATTGATAGGTTTAAAGTTTTGTTAGCAGCGTTACTTTATGGTCAAGAAGATTTACGCCTAGAAGAGGTTGCTGACCCTACTCCAGCGGCTGGCGAAATTGTGATCCAGGTGGGGGCAGCAACAACTTGTGGTACAGATTTGAAAGTCTGGCGACGTGGTGGTCATGCCAAAATGCTGATACCGCCGACGCTGTTTGGTCATGAAGCTGCTGGGCGAATTGTTGCCTTGGGTGCAGGTGTGACTGGTTGGCAAATAGGCGATCGCATTGTCGCTAATAATTCCGCCCCCTGCTACCGGTGCTTTTTTTGTCAACGCCAAGAATATTCCTTATGTCCGAACCTGACGTGGAATAACGGGACTTTTGCGGAATACCTGAAAATCCCCGCAGCGATAGTACAGCATAATTTGTTGCAAATTCCTGATGAGTTGCCGTGGGAATTGGCAGCGATGACGGAACCCTTAGCTTGTGTGTTGCATGGTGTAGCGCGTTCTGACATCAAAGCCAAAGATCAAGTAGTCGTCTTAGGAGATGGGGCAATTGGGCTGATGTTTGTGGCGGCGTTGAGTGCGAAAGCTGAGGTTTTGCTGTGGGGAGGTAATAACCACAGACTAGAAATTGGTCAGAAATTGGGTGCAACTCAGACCTTTAATTATCATCAAATCTCGGATATTCCCAGTATGGTGAAAGAACTCACCCAAGGATGGGGCGCAGATGTAGTGATTGAAGCAACTGGTGTACCAAGTGTTTGGGAAACTGCGATCGCCTGTGCCCGTCCTGGTGCAACAGTCAACTTATTCGGTGGATGTCCACGGGATACCAGCATTACCGTCAATACAGAACAGCTACACTACAGCGAACTTACCATCAAAGGTGTGTTTCATAATACACCAAAGTATGTACGGCAGGCGCTTGCATTGATTGCTAGTCGCAAAATTCCTTTGGAGTTACTTATTAGTGAACAGCGATCGTTAAAAGATTTAGAACAGGTGTTTTATGATATGAAGGTGCGTCAGGTGATTAAGGTAGCGATGATTCCTTAGTTTTTTACCCTGAAAGGCAGGAGGTAAGTTCTTTTATTATGGGTAATTTGGCGGACATGATATAACTAAACTCTAACTGCTCTGGTTAAATTTTCGTTACATACTTATAAATTTTCCCGCCGACTTACTTATACAAATCATTATATTGTGTGAGTATAAGGCTCAACAATCTACTGAAGGGGGTTTTCGTTTTCTCAAAGACCCACTATTTTTTTCTTCCAGCGTTTTCCTTAACTCTGCTGAACGGGTGGCAGCATTAACGATGGTGATGGGTCTGTGTTTATTGGTTTACAGTTTAGGACAAAGGGCAGTAAAATGCGATCGCACCGCACTTTTAGCTTACAATTTCACACCGGATACACAGCCTGAATCTGGTGTTGATGCTGGTGCTGCATTTTTTAACCAACAAACAGCATTACTACCTTGTACTCCTGGGCGAACATAAGTATAAGCACTACAGTTGCTATCATTAATACAAGACTGCTGGCAAATTGAAGCGAATCCATCGGTCGCAAAAGATGTGTAATCGCTACCTCCTCTATTTCTACCAAATTCAGCCGTTACGACATAACGTGGAATAGTGGTTGAGAGTGGACTCGTTTGAGCTGTGGCAGGTTGAGCCAATGGTGTGAAGTTTACAATCGTACTAAAACCTAAAATCAGTAAAAGCGCCAACCCAAAAAATATAATATTTTTTGGGAAAACAAAAATTTTCTTTGCATATTGCCAAGCCGCGACCATTTTTAATTTCATAAATCTCTCCTGGTTGCACAGTATTATTCTCAGCTGTGTACAATACAGCTATTTGCTACCAAATACGAAAATTTGTTAATAATTTTACATAATTAATTCACTGTGTGGCTGCAAGTTACACCTGAATTAATTAGGCAGAGGAGATGAAAGAATCGAATTGTATTGAAGCTTCTCTACTTTTGCCCAATCAAGGCACAACTGACGGAAACGATCGCCCCGCACCTCAAAATTCGGGTACTGGTCGAAACTTGCACAAGCGGGAGATAGCAACACCACACGCGCTTGATACTCCTTGGCTAATTCCGCCGCTCTAGGAACTGCCCTTTCCATCGTTTCCACAATCTGGTAAGAATAATACCCCACCTCTTGCAGACGTTGGGCAAATGCAGGTGCAGCAGAGCCAATTAATAATACAGCAGCAGCTTGGGAGTGAATTTTTGCTAGCCAAGTAGTATCATCACCTGCTTTAGCTTCTCCACCAGCAATTAAAATGGCTGGATTTTTCACAGATGCTAAACCCACTTCAGCAGCATCATAGTTAGTGGCTTTGCTATCGTTAATGAAATCAATACCTTCCCAAGTGCAGATATGCTCCAAACGATGAGCAACGCCAGGAAATTCCCGAATCGCACGCGCGATCGCATTACGATTAATTCCCGCTAATCGTGCTGTTGCTACTGCCATCAATAGATTTTGCTGATTATGTTTTCCCACCATCCGCAAAGTAGATACTTTCACAATCGGTTCTGGTGCAGAGGTTGCAGTCAACTTTTCCACAACCCAATCGTCTTCGATGTAAAAACCTTTTTCGCTAATCAGGAAATCTTTTCCTTTCACACTTGTCCAATAAGCATCAGGCCAAGCACTTAAACCAAGCTGGCTCAAGTAAGCATCATCGCCATTAAACACTTGCAACTCAGACTGATGCAATAGCTTGGCTTTGATGTTGTAATAGTTCTCTAAAGTCTGATGGCGACTAAGATGATCCGGTGTAAAAGTCGTCCAAACACCAATACGAGGAGCAAGAGAAACGGAAGATTCTATTTGATAGCTGCTAATTTCCGCAATCACCCAATCAATACAATTTTGGATTTGAGTTTCTGTCCCTCTCCCCTGAGATAGGGCAACTTCACAAGCGGCGTAACCAATATTACCGCAGGCGGGTGCATCTAATTCTGCTGCTTGGAAAATGGCAGCAATTAAAGCTGTAGTAGTAGTTTTGCCATTAGTACCAGTAATTCCTACCCAAGGTAGTGAGCGCAAATTTCGCCAAGCGAGCTCCATTTCTCCAATGGTTTCAATACCTAATTGGCGTGCCTTAACTAATACGGGAATATCCCAAGGCACGCCAGGACTAACAACTATTAATTGGGGTAAATTATCACCATTCAATTCTAGGGATTGGCCTACTTTAACGGTTATTTGCTCGGCAGCGAGTTCTTGTTGTTGTTGTAGGAGGGTATCGGAGGTGTTGCCATCACTCAGCACTACCTCCCAACCTTCCCGTTTCAACAATCTCGCCGCAGCAACACCGGACTTTCCCAATCCAATCACAGAAGCTTTAGGCATAGATTGCAGCAGAAATCCCTGGTTAAGCATTCCCTATATTAGCGTTTGTTGGCAAAAATTACACAACTTTTTGCTAACCTACGCTACAGATTTTTGACGATCGCACCAAAATCAGCTAAAACACGGGCATGATTGCGAACTAGTCCCAGCAGATGTAATCGATTACGCTTGACTTCTGGATCGGAGTCCATAACTAAAACACTATCTGGGCCATCAAAGAAGTTACTAACTGTCGGAGCAATTTTTGTTAGTGCTGCTACTAATAGTTGATAATTTCGTGTCTGCTGTGCTGCTTGAGTTTGCGGTACTGATTCGATTAGGGCATTATACAAAGCGACTTCAGAGGACTTTTGGAATAGTTCTTGACTAACTACGGTTGTCGGTTCTAGCTGTTTTGTATCCAAATCACCTTGGGCGGCTAATCGTGTGGAACGGTTAACGGTTTCGTAGATGTTATCTAAGGTACTATTGTTACGGATTTGTTGTAAGTATGAAGCGCGATCGCGTACATCCAATAAATCCTTTAACGTCCGTTCTGTGTATTCTGCGTCATTTTCTCCCAGAACTGCATTTACCAAATCGTAATCAATCTGCTTTTCTTCTTGCAGTAAGGTGCGGATGCGTTGCAAGAAAAACTCTTGTAATGCTGCGGTTAATGCTGCCTGATCTTTGTGATATGTTGCTGCAAAATCTGTTGCTATTTGCGTCAATAAACCATCTAAATTTATCGGCAAATTATCAAACCAAACAATTTTAATTATAGCATTAGCAGCACGCCGCAAGGCAAAAGGATCAGAGGAACCGGAGGGAATTAAACCTAAACCAAAGATACTCACTAAAGTATCTAATCTATCTGCCAAACTGACAATTTGACCCGTGAGTGTTTCGGGTAAAATATCGCCAGCTCCCGTTGGCAAGTAATGTTGAAAAATTGCCTTTGCTACTTCGGCATCTTCATCACTGGCTAAGGCATATTTTTCTCCCATTATCCCTTGCAATTCCGGGAATTCATACACCATTTGTGTAACCAAATCTGCTTTACATAATAAAGCAGCACGTTGGATTCTTAGGCTTTGATTTTCCTCTAATTCTAATTGGCGGCTAATTTGCTCGGCAATCTTAACTATTCTATCTACCTTAGCACGCACCGAACCTAATTCTTCTTGGAAAGTGACTTTTTCTAACTGGGGTAAAAAGCTTTCTAAAGGCTTAGTTAAATCAGCTTCATAGAAAAATCTCCCATCAGCTAATCTGGCACGAATTACCCTTTCATTCCCGACAGCAACAATATCTGATTTTTTAGGATCACCGTTAGAAATGGTGATGAAATTGGGCAATAATTCTTGCTCAAAACTACCTGTTTTAAATACAGGGAAATAACGCTGATGAGTAACCATGACTTCAGTAATTACCTCAGTTGGTAATTCCAAAAAATCTGGTTCAAATTTACCGACAACTGTAGAAGGATATTCTACAAGGTTGGTTACTTCCGCTAACAAATCGGGGTAAATTACTGTATACCCGCCTAAACTCTCTGCTACTGCATTTACTTGCTCTTTAATCAGATTTGCCCGTTCTTCTGGGTCAACGGTGACATAAGCAGACTTGAGAGCGGTAACATAATCACTAGCTTGGGCAATTGTCACAGGTTTAGGATGCAAGACACGATGACCTTGAGAAATGCGATCGCTCTGAATCGTTTTAGAACCATTCACTAATTCTAGAGGTAGCACTGTCTCATCTAACAAAGCTATCAACCAGCGAATTGGTCGGGAAAACCTCGCATCACCATTCCCCCAACGCATCAACCGCTTACCTTCTAAACCCCAAATCCACTGGGGAACAAGTTCGGTCAAAATTTCCGCCACAGGACGACCGGGAATTCTTTTTTGCAGAAATACAAATTCCCCTTTGTCAGTGGGGCGAACAAACAGCGCATCAAGTTCCACACCTTGCTTTTTGGCAAAACCGGCGGCTGCTGCTGTCGGCTGACCATCTTTAAAGGCAGCTTGGGCGGGTGGTCCTTTAATTTCTTCTTCTCGATCGGGTTGCTGAGATGGTAGACCTTTAATTACTACCGCCAGCCGCCGGGGAGTACCGTACACTTGAATACTTTCGCCTTTGAGACTGTTTGCTTCCAGGCTTTGGGGAATGCGCTTTTGCCATTGCACTAAAGCATCACTGAGAAAACTTGCAGGTAGTTCTTCTGTACCAACTTCTAATAGAAACCCAGGCATAGGATACTGTTTTCAACTTTGCGTAGCTCAACTTTATCAGTTATTATCTGGCGATCGCTCGTGATTTTTAGTCAGCCTTGCCAGATACATCTTTATCGATAAAGTCGAGCTTAGGTTTGTGAGATAAACTTGGCATCTTATCCAAAACTTCACAAAAAAGTGTTTTTCTTCATTGATTTTTTACATTCACTACCGTATTTTCATGCAGTATTTACTTATACATAATTTCTATAGTAAAGTTGGTGTTGTTTATAGATTGATATTTGCATGATGTAAATTAACTTTGGAGTTATGACAATGAAAAATATTTTCGCCAAAATTGCTAGAATCGCAGCAACCAGTGCTGCTTTTAGTGTTGCTTCGGCGTAGCCAGGCGTAGGCATCGCTGCTAGTGCTAACAACCCAGCCCAAGGGGTATCTATTGATTTAAACTTTAGCTGGCTCTAATGTTGAAAAGTTCGCGCCTTTTAACTGCTCAAAAAAGTAGGATGCTCACCATTGAATCCAATACTAATGAATTGGTTAAAAATACTTCATGTGCCACTTTACAAGCTGGAATGTGGGTTTCATGCACGAGATTAAATATGATGCTACAATCGCCTATGTGTAAATTTAAGCATTAGATTCCCTTTTAAATTAGTGAAAACTTATCATGCGTATGGTAAGGAACTTAAATCAGTCAACAGTTGTCAGTCAACACTGGTAATTGGTAACTGATGAATAATTAACGCGATGTGCAACTTATTCTTAGAACCCCACTTCCATTCCTCTCTCGCGGTGGGGAGAGGCTTTGATTCTTGCTCCCATTCCCTTGTAGGTAAGGGGTTGGGGCTTAGGTTTGAGAGAAAGTTGCACACTGCGTTAACTGATAACTGTTAAAATCCACCGAGAAAAGTCTTAAACAGTCTTCATTGCAATTGTGATTTTAAAAAATCATTATCTGCTCACAACCTAAATTAAATAATAAAACTAGCAGCGTCTACTGAAATTAGCAATAAATCTGCTGATCTCAGGCTGTCTTCACAAAATTTACAAATAGCTCATGCACATTCTGATATATTCCTACAACTATCATCCAGAACCGATTGGAATTGCTCCCTTAATGACTGAATTAGCAGAAGGCTTAGTAAAGCGAGGTCATGAAGTGCGGGTGATTACCGGAATGCCCAACTATCCTCAGCGTCAGATTTACGATGGATATCGGGGTAAATGGTACGTTAATGAACAAAAAAATGGTGTCACCATTCAACGAAGTTATCTGCGGATTCAGTCTAAACCCAACCTCGTGGATCGGCTTTTATTGGAGTTGAGTTTTGTTTTTACGAGCTTACCCCAAGTCTTTAAAGGCAGACGCCCCGATGTGATTATCTTAACAGTTCCGCCTCTATTAGGTACGTTGCCAGTAACAATATTTGCTTGGTTATACAATTGCCCAGTAGTTCTAAATGTGCAAGATATTCTACCAGAAGCTGCCGTGCGTATGGGGCTATTGAAAAATAAGTGGATGATCCAAACTCTTGCAGCCCTAGAGAAATTTGCATATCGGACTGCACACACTATTAGCGTCATTGCCGATGGGTTTCGTGAGAATTTAGTGAATAAGGGAGTACCTATTGACAAAATAGTTTGTATTCCCAATTGGGTGAATGTAAATTTCATCCGCCCCTTAGCGAAAGAGAACAACTCCTGGATATCTAGCCATCAACTTGATGGGAAATTTATAGTACTTTATTCGGGCAACATTGCTCTAACCCAAGGTTTAGAGACAGTAATAGAAGCAGCAGTTTGCTTACGTCATATCAAAGATATTATCTTTGTGATCGTTGGCGAATCAATAGCATTGCAAAGGTTGCAGGAATATTGTCTATTAAATAGAGCAGATAATGTTTTGCTGCTACCGTTGCAGCCGCGAGAAAAACTACCCGAAATGCTAGCAGCAGCTGATATCGGGCTAATTGTGCAAAAGCGCAATGTGATTTCGTTCAATATGCCTTCAAAAATACCACTGCTGTTGGCGAGTGGTAGCCCAATTGTGTGTTCAGTTCCCGCCACTGGTACTGCTGCTAAAGCAATCCAACTCAGTGGTGGTGGGATAATTGTTGAGCCAGAATTACCCGATGCAATGGCTGCTGCGGTGCATGATTTATATGTTAATCCGACTCTCAGGGCGAGACTAGGTAAGACAGGAAGACAGTTTGCTGAAGAAAACTATTCCTTAGAGCAAGCACTTGATCGGTATGAGTGGCTATTTTCTGATATTGTTGCTAACCGAAAATCAACTGTAGGTATTTTACCGAAATTGAATACTCAAAAATCAGTTGTGGATGGTTGAAGGGGATTGGGCATAAAACAAAACCCTAATTAGGATAAATTAAATCACCCATTTGGGTGAGTTAAAAATCAACCGATTGGATGAACTAAGTGTAGGAAGTTGAAACTGCTCAAAAATACGACTCTAGAGAATACTGATTGATGATTGCACGTCGTTTTTGGTGAGGATAAGTCGATGAAACTCGCAACCTTGATTAATAAAGTAATTCTCTTACCCTGCGAGTACTCCATTAGAGAACTCGTAGAGTAGCCGCTACGCGACTGGCTCCTGTATTTGATGCAATTGAGAAGCACCATATAGCTGAATTAATCAGCTCCGGCGTAGCCCGCCGTTCGCGTACCCTTAGGGGGAAGCAAACTAGGTGCAGCGTCTCCCCTTCTCCCAAAGGGAGAGGCTAACGCCAAGGGAGAAGAGAAGGCATTGCTCCATAGGCTTTTCTTTCCTAAGATCATTATTTAGCACCACTCAAGAGGGATAAACTCATCTGTAATTTATACTAAGATTTTATACTATGTGGTTATAATGCAAGTAAGCGCTTACAAACGCTCATGGAAAACTTAGGATCAAGGATGCTACAAACTCGTGTCGGGTTGAGAAAGCCAGCAACCGCAGGTTTAAGCGGAGAAATGGCTTGTGTTGCTGCGGTCAATCAGGTGATATTATTTGGTGATTTCCAGAATAAAGAGCAACTACTAGCTGCTGTGATTACCGAACCGATCGCTTTAGAAAACCAAGCTTTAGCCCGTAACGACCAGTGGACTCAAAATCTAGACATTGACCTTTATCTCGGAGCAAAATCTCTGGGTTTATACTGGCTAAAAAGGTTTTATAAATTACAATTTAAAAAATGTTCGGAGTTAAGGAATGTACAAATTAACCATAATGTGCTGAACGAGATGTGTGCGTTTGAGGTGCTAGAGATTGTGAGCGATGGCCCCAATACCAAAATATATTTGTCACCAATATAGAGAAAAAAGGCGAAAAAACTATTCAAATAATGCTTTTTTAGCGAAAAAAAGTAGATTGCCCAAGTTTAAATCCACAAAATCAGAAAATGATGACCCATTCTGAGTTCCCTGACTCTCGTGTTCCCGTTGAAATAGAACAGCCTGCTGTTACTGATCCTAGTCAAGAGTTGCAACCATTGCCACAGCGATCGCCTAAGCGACCTCAAAAGCGGCGTTGGCCTCTAATCTTGGGAATCATCCTGTTAATTGCAGGTGTTGGTTTTGGTTGGCGCTGGTGGCAAACTAGTAATGCTAGCAAAGCAGGCGATGCTGCTGGAGCAGGAGCTGCTCAACGGGCAATTCCCGTCAAGCTAGCAACTGTGGAAAGTCAAACTGTGCAGGAGAGTTCGGAGTTTATTGGCTCCTTAGAGGCATCATTATCTGTACCAATTAAGCCACAGGTTGAAGGGCGAATTACCCAGATTTTCATCAAAGAGGGCACCCGTGTTCAACAAGGGCAAGTCATTATTAGCCTGCAAAGTGATGATGTCCAAGCCCAGCTACGACAAAAACAAGCAGCACTACAACAAGCACAGGCAAATCTTGCCGAACTCAAAGCCGGGACTCGAAGAGAAGTAGTTTTGCAAGCCAAAGCCCAGTTAGATCAAGCCCAAGCAAAATATCAAGATGCCGTATCTGGATCGCTACCACAGCAAATTCAGCAGGCTGAAGCTCAAGTTAATTCCGCCCAATCCGATTTAGTATTAGCACAAGCACGAGCAACGCGATACCAACAATTAACAAAAGAAGGGGCAACTTCCCAAGATAGCCTAGATGAATATGTCAAAAACAAAGATAGTGCTAAAGCAGCGCTGGTTGCAGCCCAGAAAAACTTAGAGCAACTTCGCAAAAGCAGAACTGCTAATATCCAGCAGTTAGGTGCTGCCTTAGAACAACAGAAACAAAACTATCGCCAGCAGGTGAACGGCAACCGCCCCGAAGATATTGCCCAAGGGCGATCGCAAGTCAGCCAAGCAGCAGCTCAAGTCCAGTCGGCTGAAGTTCAAGTGCAATACACAAAAGTCCTAGCTCCATTCACAGGTATTGTTGGTAACATCCCAGTCAGGGTAGGACAGTATGTGGGACAAGGGGATCAGCTGACCACATTGACCAAAAACGACTCTTTAGAACTGAATATATCCATTCCGCTAAATCAAGCCAGAAAGTTGCGCTTGGGATTACCTGTGCAAATACTGGATGCCCAAGGGAAACCCACAGCTACGGGTAAGATCAGTTTTATCTCCCCAAATGCTAGTTCAGATTCACAAACAGTTTTGGTGAAAGCCAACTTTGGCAATTCCAGAAATCGACTGCTTAATCTTCAGTCACTGCAAACCAAAGTGATCTGGAACGAACATCCGGGAATCTTAATTCCAGTTACAGCAGTAACTCGCTTGGGTGGGGAGACTTTTGTGTTTGTGGCTGGAGCGCCGACGGAAAAGCCTAAATCTGAAGCGCCAGAGCAAAAACCTAAAGCCCAAGCGCCAGCGCCATCTTTAGTAGCTCAACAAAAGCCCGTGAAATTGGGAGTTATTGAGGGAAATAATTATCAAGTTATCGAAGGACTAAAAGCTGGGGACAAAATTGTTGTTTCCGGTATTCTCAGCCTCACCAATGGCACTCCCATCACTCCTGCACCTGATGAAGCGGCTAGTCCGAAGTCTTGACGTTTGTACCAATCGATAACTACGTAATGCTCAGTTTCTATCTACCCGTTTTCTAATGATGTTTACTGTCAAAAAAACCAATGCAGTTGTCTGTACTAAGGAACGTGGATTAAATAAAATGCAAAACTTCATCCTGTCTCTAGCTTCCCTCTCCTCTATAAGTAGAGGGATTGAGGGTGAGGTAAGCCAGGGATATAAATTGTATGTTATTTAATTCTTATTCCTAAGCTAATGTACTTTTAATTTGCATAACTAGGGCGGGCTTTTCGGCCCACCCCACAAGAGTTTTACTTCTAGGTAATATGCAACTTTTATCTCCAAGAGCTTACCGCCAAGGAGAATCAATGCTTAGTTCACCTGGAACCAAAGCTTAATAAATGAAGGCGGAGGGATTAACCACGACCCCAGTCGCGCTCGCGCTCATAGCGGCGATGATTTTCGCGCTCATAGCGGCGATTATTCTCGCGCTCATGCTCATAGCGGCGATGATTTTCGCGCTCATAGCGGCGATAATTCTCGCGTTCATGGCGGCGATGATTTTCGCGCTCATAGCGGCGGTTATTGTCATTAATGTTACGAAGCTCATTCTCACGGCCATAATTAACATTAACATCTCTGTAATGACGACTCTCACGTTCGTAGTTATCATCGTTGCGATGATAGCTGTAGTTATCCAACTCAGCAAGATAAGACACTGGTGCCTTAGCATCAGCTTTTAGAGAAATAGCCAAAGCTGATGCAGATGCTATCAAGCCGGCCAGAAAAATAGAGGTCAAGCGGTTCATGATCTGAGTCGAAAATTGTTGATAGTAATTTATGCAAGTCCAGTCTGTTTAGGAAGAGCAGATTCCACAAGTCTTTGAATCAATCCTATCAGTATTGAGTAACTCAAAAAGTTTTCTTGAGTGCGCTAATTGAGAAAAGTTTTGTCGTCTGTGATACTTTTTGACTTTCCACAGGGAGCATCTCACCGAATTTTAGATTTTAAATTTTCGATTGAGGAAAAGAAGATTCAAAATGCAAAATTTAAAAAGGTCTGAACGCAATAGCGTCTCCAAGAGTTGCCCGCGAATTTAAACTTGTACTGAGCGCAGCCGAAGTACGCGAGAATAATTCTTTAATCCCAAATCTAAAATTACTTGACTTGCTCCTGACTTAATTGCTGGGGTCAATCTAAAATCTAAAATCCAAAATCCAAAATTGTCTAACTTTCGTAAAAAGCCTTGTAAAACCTCACCCCAACCCTCTCCGTGGGTTCTGAGAGGGAGCTAGAATCTTGTTTATAAGAACAGAGCCTTACCCCGGCGAAATTTATGAACTCATCGAAAGATAGCCCGAAATACTATCCTGATATTGATGATAATATTTACTCTAGAATCTTAGAACTGTGTAGGCAAGGAGATGCTTATACAGTAGTTTATTTGAGCAATCTTAGTCCACTGAGGGTAACTAAGACTGTGGAACCTTCATGTCCAATAACGCCAATGGGTAAGTTAATATTTCCCAGAAAGTTGCCCACCAAAAGCAACATAATGAAACCCAATGCTACGACTATATTCTGTTTCACTATGGATTGCGATCGCCTACCCAAATGCATCGCCACGGCAATTTTTTCTAACCTGTCTGCCATTAGTACTATATCTGCGGTTTCCAATGCCACATCACTCCCAGATATTCCCATTGCTATACCTACAGATGCTTGTGCTAAGGCTGGTGCATCATTAATCCCATCGCCTACCATTGCCACAGTTTGATATTGTTGCTGTAGATGGCGGATCACATCCAGCTTATCTTCGGGTAGAAGTTGAGCATACACCCGATCAATTCCGACTGCTTTGGCGACACTGTGAGCAGTTTCCTGGTTATCCCCAGTTAACATGACAATTTGCTCAATTCCCAGTTTCTTTAAGCGGGTAATAGTTGCGGCTGCTTGCGCTCTTACATGATCTGCGATCGCAATTACACCCATCACATCAAAACACCCCTCCCCGCAACCAAGGAGGGGAGCCTGAGCCTTCTTCGCTACCCAAACCACAGTTTTACCTTCTTGCTCTAAAGATTGAGCCATTTCTCGCAATTCTTCAGGTAAATTTGTCACATACTTTTGCACAAAAACGGCATTCCCCACAATTATCTCTTGTTCTTGGGCGATTCCGACAATTCCCTGTCCAGGTATCGCTTGCACTTCGATTGCACCAACCCAATCCAAATCACCAGCCGCCTCTAGAATTGCCTTACCGATGGGATGTTCGGAAGAGAATTCTACACTAGCTGCGGCTTTTAATACATCTATTTGGGTGTATTCACTAGCTGAAATTACCTGAAATACCTGCAACTGTCCTGTTGTGAGAGTACCAGTTTTATCAAATGCGATCGCTCTAACTTTGCCAATCTTCTCCAACTGCGCCCCATTTTTAAACAAAATCCCCTGTCTTGCACCATTGGCAATTCCTGAAAGCAGGGTGGGCATAATTGCCGCCATCAGCGCACAGGGAGAAGCTACCACCAGGAAGGTAAGGGCGCGATAAATCGTCGTTTCCCAATCCCAACCCCAAATAAATGGCGGTAAAGTTGCCAGTAATATTCCGGCTACTACAATGACTTTGGCATATCCTTTCTCAAAGCGATCGATAAACTCTTGCGAAGGAGGGGCTTGAGTCTTTGCTTGTTCTACCAAACGAATCACACGCTGAATTAAACTGCTTTGGGCTGGTTTGTGTACCTTAATCTGCAATGCACCATAGCCGTTGAGTGTGCCGGCAAATACTTCTGCACCGATTGTTTTCTCTACAGGTAAAGACTCGCCTGTAATCGCAGCTTGATTGAGGGTGCTGTAACCAGATAAAATTATCCCATCAGTAGGAATTAGCTCTCCGGGTTTGACGACAATCTCATCACCCACTTTTAGCTGACTGATGGCAACTTCCTCTTCTCTTCCCTGATGCCAAACCCTTGCTGTATCGGGTGTCAAACTCATCAAACTCCGAATACTCCGTTCAGTTCGCTGCATTGCATAGCCTTCTAATGCGCCACTGATAGCAAATATCAGAATCAAAATTGCCCCATCAATAATTAAATGATATTCTCTTCGCCATAAGCCCAGGCTAGCTGCACCAATCGCTGCCACAATCATCAACAAATCTACATCGAGTTCTTTTTCTTTGAATAGGGTAGTTAATCCTTCCCGCGCACTTTCGTAACCACCAATTACATAAGCAGCAGGTAGCAGTAGCAACGCCAATCCCAAAGCGCCGAGATGCAAGGCGAACCATCCGAGAAATAACAGTAAGCCACACAAAAGGGCGGCTACGGTATCTGCGTGTTCTCTGGTGAATTGGGTGAAACGTTGGGGGTAGAGCATGAGAGGTGAATTAACAGGGACTCTTTCATCCTAAACCTTGACATTTATGTTAATGTCAAGGTTTAGCCGGAAAAATGCTCTGACACCAATAGCTTCTGGCACGCTCCACGATCGCAAAAAATCATGGAAACCTTACAATCTTTAGTAATGACGGATATGTCAATATAGGCGATAATATTATATATGAGAACAAATGTACTAATTTTAGAGGAACCCTGATTAATATTGCAATTCGGTGTGATGAATCTTGCTACTGCCTAGCAACTGAAGCTCATCAACTTAAGAAGCGGTTATTTTCAAGAGGGAGATAGAGGAATGGCATACAAAATTTTTGATGTTGTGGGGAAATACGCCATCAGCGCTGAGAGTGGACAGAAGGTATATGACCAGATTCATCCAGTTCTGCTTTCTGGCAACCCTGTAGAATTGGATTTTACAGGAGTTCAGGTCTTTGCATCTCCCTTTTTCAACTTGGCGATTGGTCATCTCTTGAAGGATATTCCAGCAGATAACCTTAATCAACTGGTTGAATTCACAGCTGTAAGTTCTGAGGGGTGGAATGTTCTTGAGCGTGTGATTGCCAATGCGAAGCATTACTATTCTGATGAGCAATTTCGTAATGCGGTTGATGCAGCGATCGCAGAGCAGGCTACAACTTTTTAAAGCATGGTGGTCAACCTTAACATTCAAGCTGATATCATTGACATTAAAACTGATAATCCCCAGCAGGGTGATATTTTCCTTGTAGATACCAACGTCTGGTTTTGGCAGACTTATACAAATGCTGGGTTTGGTACTAAAGCATCCAAATTCGGCAATTATCTAAAATATATCAACCAAGCTCTTTTAAATGGAGCCACACTGACATATTCTGGGCTAATTTTAGCTGAACTCAGACATCGCCTTTCCTGAACGCCCCCTCGACAACAATTAACCTCTTTTATACCGTAATTTGTGGAAATCAATAGCAGCGAGCTGACAATTAAGCAGTTAACGCACTTGGTTGGCGGCAGTTTAACTCCGCGCATGGTGCGACATTACCATCAATTGGGACTACTACCACAACCCGTGCGATCGCCTAGCAATTATCGTCTCTACAACCAAAAAGATGTCCTTCGCTTGCAACGGATTGTCGCACTCAAGCAGCAAGGCTTTCAGCTTAACCATATCCGTCAGATTTTGGAGGTGGAACCAGAAGCGGACACAAATCTTAACCTCATGGGACAACTTCAGCAGCAATATCGAGCGGTGATGCAACAAATTTTCCAACTACGGCAAACGGCATCAGCATTAGAAGGATTATTGGGGCGCGATCGCCATTGTCAAATTATCCAAGCGGAAGTTTTGGCACAACTCAAGTTACTGGATGTGGAAACCCAAGCCGGATTGGGGGGATTGGAAAATCTCTGGAGTGGCTTGGATGCCGAAATCCATACCCACTCGGAAGCTTTTACAGAATCGCTACAACGCTTACTACCTGATTTGTCTAACCGTTCAGAAATTGAACAACACTTAATTTCTCAGTTGGTTTTGGCTTGTGGCGATGTCAGTTTGGTGTCCTTTATCAAATTAAGTCGAGATGCGATCGCTGCTAGTCGAGAAGCCCTATCTTCAAGATGTCAAATTGTTGTCGATACTCAAACGGTTGCAGCTGCTTTGGATCAAACCCGATTATTTCACTTGGGATGCCACATTGAAACCTTAATTGATAATCCCCATATTACCACCGCCACAGAAGCAGAACTTGCCTTTTGGCAACATCGAGAATGGCGAGCAAAATTGCAGCAGGTAAATCAGGGTTGTGTGCTGGTAGTTGGTTATGCTCCTTCAGTACTTCTGGAAGCATCAATTGCGATCGCCAACCAGAAAATTCAGCCTGCATTAGTAATTGGAATGCCCATTGGCTTTAGCCATGCTCCCGCAGCCAAGCGACAACTGATGCAACAAGGGATACCTTTTATTACAGTTGAAGGGACTTTGGGAGGTGGCGCTTTAGCTGCAACTGCCTTAAATGCCTTGGTGGAGTCACTGATTGATAAGCCAGATTGTCATTGTTATCTCAAAAATGTATAGCAGTCTGCTTTGATTTTTGAAATTATTTGCGTAGACAGTAGACAGGGAGTGGGCTTGCCGTGAGCGTAGCCGAATGGGAAGAAGCCTTTTCGGGCTGTACTGATTTTTTTCAGAAATCAAATACGAGTCCTGTAGAACCCTTGTAGAGACGTAACAGTGTTACGTCTCTGAAAATAATATTGTTAAATAATATTGAATTTGGTAGACTTTACCAGTTTTAGTAATTCAATAATTCATAATTGTGGCCATAAGCTAGGAACTTAGTATAAGTTGCAATCTAAATTAGAAAAATTTATAGTAAACAGACTTTGGCAATTTAGAGTATAAATTATCATGCTATACAAGTTAGAGCGAAGTATAAATCAATATAAGTGCATTGAAATAATTAAAAGTAAAGATTACTCAGATGTATAATTAGCGCGTCTCCTCCATAATCTTTAAAAAGATTGCGATTTAGGATTGGTAGGCTTTCTATTTTTTACTTTAATAAAGGGCATATGTGGCAACAAGAAAAAAAAGATACTTCGATAATCAGGCTGGTATTATGGGTTGCCTTAGCTACAACACCGATGGCAGTAACTCTGGTGGTATCTGCACCGATGCTGGCAAAATCTAAACCTGAAGCTCCCTCTTTTGCACTGCCGCAAACAGTGGAAAATGGTACGACAGTGCGGATTGACGGTTCAAATAGCTTGGCTGCAATCAACCAAAGGCTGAAAGAAAGTTTTGAAAAACAGTTTTCCGGCACAAAGGTTGAAATTGCTGCTAACGGCACTAGTACGGCACTGAAAAATTTGCTAGATGGCAAAATTGACATAGCAGCAATCGGGCGTGGGTTGACACCAGCAGAAAAAGCCCAAGGACTAGAGCAAGTGCGCTTGCGCCGTGAGAAGATTGCGATCGTGGTTGGTGCAGATAATCCTTTCAAGCAAAGCTTAACCAGTAAGCAATTCGCCCGGATTTTCCGGGGACAAATTACAAATTGGTCACAACTGGGAGGACCTCCAGGGAAGATTCGGCTAATCGATCACCCTAAGACGAGTGATACTCGTGATACTTTTCGTGCTTATCCAGCCTTCAAGACTGCTGAGTTTGCTACAGGCTCTAATGCTACCCAATTAACTGAGGATAATACCGCAGAAATCATCAAACAACTGGGCAAAGACGGCATTAGCTATGTGTTAGCTAATCAGGTGTCGAAGTTGAAAGGTGTGCGAGTTCTGCAATTACATCAAACCTTGCCAAATGATCCTAAATATCCTTTCTCGCAACCTTTAGTTTACGTTTACAAAAAAAATCCGAGCTTAAGCATAGTAGATTTTCTCGGCTTTACCCTTGCACCATCAGGACAGCAAGCTATAGAACAAGCTAGAACTACTGAGGCAGAGGCGATCGCAGCCAGCGTATCACAACCTGCTGCGACACCTTCCCCCAGTGCCCAGACGACACCGACTGCTACACCTTCCCCTAGTGCCCAGAGGACACCTGCATTTGCCGAACAGCCCTTTGTGGCTGCTCCTGTACAAAAGAGTCCAATTGTAGACAAGCAAGCACCATTATGGTTGCTGCTACCTTTCTTTTTGATTAGTCTAGCTGGAGGGTTACTATGGTGGGTTCTAGGAAAACGCCCATTGCCCACTGACAAAACAGACAACTTACCAGAATCAAATCCCCGTCCACCCAGCAGAGAAGATGAAGAAACGCCCCTGTTCAATGCCAGCACAGCGGCCTCGCTCAACGGAGCGATACTTGAGGAGCAGCCAGTGCCGCACTTCCAAGAGCAAGAAACCCGCGAGCGCACTCCTTTCAACATCTATGCTCAAACAGAATCTGACCTGACCCAGAACGCTACTCAGGGGACATCAAATTTAGTACAAGAGGTAACTAATGGCAGATCTAACCTCCGTGAAGGCACAACCTCATCTGTAGGTAATGGATCAGAAAATCACAATTTGGGAGCCGCAGCTTTAACTGGTGGTGCGGCTCTAGCAACGGGTATCGGGGCGAGTACCTGGTCTGCCTTTAGCAACAAAGAAACAGAAACAGATGCGATTGATGAGACAGAGGAGCTAAATAATTATACGGATATGAACCCTCCTGAGTCTGATCAAGTTGCATGGGACATAGAAGCCCCAGCAGCTGTAGTAAATACATCATATCCTCACCGGGCTAATATTCCAGAAGAAGCATCTGATGTGGAACTGTCATCATCTGAAGTGACAGATTCACTCGCGGAATTACCAGATGTGCTAGAAGTAACATCTGATTTTGGATATTGGGACACAGAAATTAGTGAAGATCAGATAGATGAGCAACTTCAGGCAGAGTTCAACTGGCTAGATAGTATTACCTCAACTGAAGATGAAGATACAGCCTTAGTAGATGAATTGCCTTTAACAGCTGATGTGGAACCGTCAGAGACAGAAACAGCTTCACTGCTCGATTTGCCAGAAGATGAATTGAATGTGGTGGCGGACGAGGACGAACCTAGTGTGAATTTACTAGAGGAAAAATCTCAAGCAGAGCCGACTGTTGGGGAAGGTGACTCCACAGATTTAGCTGCTGCTGCGGCTTTAGTCGCAGGCGCAGGGATTGGAGCCTGGGCTACCACTTTGGCATCAGATGCCCAAGGAGAAACTGATACTACAGTTAAGAATGTGCCGATTGCAGCCGAAACAGCTATAAATTTGGTAGATGCCCAAGAAGAGAGCAGTATTCTGCTCACACCGCATACTTATACATCGGCTGATGTCTCTTGGGAGATTTCCGAAACCAAGAAAGCAGCGCTGCACCAACAAGGCGGCTCTCAATTGGTAGTGCGGCTCTACGATGTAACTGGGATTGACTTGAGTTATCAAAGTCCCCAGCTTGTACAAGAGTATGAATGTCAAGAAACAGCACATGATCGCTTTGTGGAAATTCCCGTCAGCGATCGCGATTATATAGCTGAAATTGGCTATATCGCTTATGGCGAACACTGGTTATTCATCGCCCGTTCAGCGATCGTTCGTGTCTTCAGTCCTATTGATCCAGATCCCACAGTTGATCATCTGCCGATTGGGGATGAAACAGATATTGATTGGGGAGATGCAGATGAAGAGAGCAGTATTCTGCTTACACCGCATACTTATACATCGGCTGATGTCTCTTGGGAGATTTCCGAAACCAAGAAAGCAGCGCTGCACCAACAAGGCGGCTCTCAATTGGTAGTGCGGCTCTACGATGTAACTGGGATTGACTTGAGTTATCAAAGTCCGCAGCTTGTACAGCAGTATGAATGTGAAGAGACAGCATCCGATCGCCTTGTAGATATTCCCGTTAGCGATCGCGATTATATAGCTGAAATTGGCTATATTGCTGATGGCGATGCCGAAGGCGGTAAACTAGGCTGGTTATTCATCGCCCGTTCAGCGATCGTTCGTGTCTTCAGTCCTGTCCATCCAGATCCCACAACAGATCCCCCAGTTGAAAATGTAGCTTTAACAAGCGAAACAGCTATTGGCTTGGTAGATGTAGAAGAAAAGAGCAGTGAACAAGAGAGCCGTATTGTCCTCAGACAACGCACTCCCCAGTGGGCTTATGTTTCTTGGAAGATTTCCGAAACCAAGAAAGCAGCGCTGCAACAACAGGGCGGCTCTCAATTGGTAGTGCGGCTCTACGATGTAACTGGGATTGACTTGAATTATCAAAGTCCGCAGCTTGTACAGCAGTATGAATGTCAAGAAACAGCACATGATCGCTTTGTGGAAATTCCCGTCAGCGATCGCGATTACATAGCTGAAATTGGCTATATTGCTGATGGCGATGCCGAAGGCGGTAAACTAGGCTGGTTATTCATCGCCCGTTCAGCGATCGTTCGTGTCTTCAGTCCTGTCCATCCAGATCCCACAACAGATCCCCCAGTTGAAAATGTAGCTTTAACAAGCGAAACAGCTATTGGCTTGGTAGATGTAGAAGAAAAGAGCAGTGAACAAGAGAGCCGTATTGTCCTCAGACAACGCACTCCCCAGTGGGCTTATGTTTCTTGGAAGATTTCCGAAACCAAGAAAGCAGCGCTGCAACAACAGGGCGGCTCTCAATTGGTAGTGCGGCTCTACGATGTAACTGGGATTGACTTGAATTATCAAAGTCCGCAGCTTGTACAGCAGTATGAATGTCAAGAAACAGCACATGATCGCTTTGTGGAAATTCCCGTCAGCGATCGCGATTACATAGCTGAAATTGGCTATATTGCTGATGGCGATGCCGAAGGCGGTAAACTACGTTGGTTATTCATCGCCCGTTCAGCGAATGTTCGGATCTTCAGTGCTGTTCATCCAGATCCCACAGTTGAAAATGTAGCGTTAACAAGTGAAACCGCTACTGGCTTAGTAGATGCCCAAGAAGAGATCAGTGAACAAGAGAGCAATATTGTCCTCACACCGCGCACTCCCAAATGGGCTTATGTCTCTTGGTACATTTCCAAGGCTGAGAACGAAACGCTGCAACAACAGGGTGGCTCCCAATTGGTAGTGCGGCTCTACGATGTGACTGGCATTGATTTGAGTTATCAAAGTCCGCAGCTTGTACAGCAGTATGAATGTGAAGAGGTAGCATGCGATCGCTTTGTGGCTATTCCTGTCAGCGATCGCGACTACATGATTGAAATTGGCTATATTGCTGATGGCGAGCGTTGGTTATTCATCGCCCGTTCAGCGATCGTTCGGGTCTTCAGTCATCCCCACGGAGATTTCTGGTTTGTGGCGGATGCTGAGTTGATTATTCACGGAGCAACCCAACCAAACACAACCGTAAACATTGGTGGTCATACCATCAAAATCAAACCCGATGGTACTTTCCACTTACGTCTCCCCTTTTCAGATGGTTTAATCGACTATCTGATCACGGTAGCTGCTGATGGGGAATCCACTAGAACTATCCATAAAAAGTTCTCCCAAGAAACTTCAGAAAGCTAGCAATTACCCTGAGTTATCCCTCTAACCCTATTCTCCCCTTTTCGGGGGAAATGGGGAGAGGGTCAATCAGTAGATTTTATCTATCTTTTTTTGTGTTTTTATAATCGTCAGGCATCGCGCAACTCTTAGAATCAGAACTCATCTAGAAAAAATCTAAAAACATTGATAAGTCGGAGTTAGATTTTGTCGATTTGCAAATTCTGAGGATTTTTAAGGATAAAACGATTGTCAACTCTTACTAAATCACCTGTGCAGCGAATTGGTAAACGTTCCTGATATGCTTTAATCGCTAATAAATAATCATCATCTGCTAGTTCAGTTTTAATTTCTTGCAATTTATCAAAAACTGCACATAGTAAAGTAATTTTTCCACTAAGCTTATCAATTTGAGGAGTGGCAATTTGCATAACCACACCTTGTACTGTGAAATTGGGATAATTGGTAATAAATTCACTTAATATATCAACTTGGTCACGATTTTCAACTATCTCTAATGTTTTTAATATATCGCTGATTCTTTCGGCATAATCTCCTAAACTATGTTGAAGAGGTAGTAAAATTTCGTATTGATCGGCGGCATCTTTTTTCAGTCGCCAAATTGCCCCGGCATTATTATATATACGCCCTGTTTCATGCCAACCAGTAGCTAGCAAGTGTGCCTGTAGCACATCAGGGTTAACAGTTTTGAGTATTTCACTATCTTTGATAGTAACTTTCATGGTAAATCTCCAAAACTAATGCGTTGAATGATGGCTTGGAGTGTATCTGGCGTAAACTGATTACTACGGGGTACTTCAATAGTAACATTGGTTGTATTTTCGGTGTCTGGCATTCCGCGCAAGGATACCCAGTAAGCACAATTTCTAAGACACAGTTCGGATTCTGTTTGTTTTATCCAGTCTGTTATTTTTTCGGGAACTAAAACGACTACTAAAATCCGAGGCACAAGAGCATTTATTTTTAAATCATTATAATTTTTGAGATTGAGGGGATATTTAATATAGTTTTCATCCAGAATACTTCTAGATGTACATTTTAGTTGTAGTTCTAGTCTAGGAGAAAGGATTTTACCTGTACCACCTCTGCTAACTATGCCTAAATCTACGCTGTCATTATCAACTTCTGGCCTATATAAAGAATAACCTGCAACGGCAGCGATCGCTTTAATATAGCTGATGCTAAATTGTTCTTTTTGTTGGTTAATATCCATATTGTGTTGGATGGTCAGACTTTATCTTCAAGCCGATTATCACTGCACCGTTTCTCGCACCCGCAGCCTCACCCCAAATCCTCGCGGATACCTTTGCACTCCCTCCACCAATAATAAACCCGCTACCCGAACGAGCGTCACAGCCCATCGTAGACATCGCTTAAAGTGTGGCTACTATCAAGTTACAGGGCTGATGAGGATTTGGGTACTTGGGAGTATTGGGAGTCTTAGTCCCCAATCCCCAATTCCTAATTCTATTTTTTCAATAATCATTCTCTATTTTGTGGCATAAATTTAGTTAATGTCGATGATATGTATATAGCAGCATTGATCACTAGAGATTAACTTATGAGTAACTCCACCTATCAGCCAGACGATTTGACTTTAACATTGCCGATTTCCCAATCAGCTCGCATAACTGCCCAGCAATTTGCTAACCAGCAGCCAAATTCTGAAAAAGCAGAGCAAGTTCGGCTGAATACGTTGGCTGTGTGGGTGGTGAATGACTATTTGGAAATGATGGATATTCCTACTGATCTCCAAGCTAGTGACAGCTGGAACCCCGTTATGCGCCTTTGTGGGAATGTAGCTGACTTAGAAGTGCCATCAGTTGGCCGTCTGGAGTGTCGCCCTGTGCATCTGCATCAGCAGATATGTTCCATTCCTCCAGAAACCTGGGAAGAACGGGTGGGTTATTTAGTAGTTCAATTTGATGAATTGCTCCAAGAAGCTCGGCTGCTTGGTTTTATCCCTAGTGTGGCAACTGAAACACTGCCTTTAGAACAACTGCAACCATTGGAAGCGTTTATCGACCACCTGTGGCAACTGCGCCAATTGGTGAATTTGAGTCAGTGGTTTGCTGGTATATTTGAGGCAGGTTGGCAGACTATTGAATCCCTGTGGAACGTGCCAGAACTCAGACCCGCTTATGCCTTTCGCAGTCCTGAAACTGTGCAACTAAATGCCCTTAACCGACCAGAATCAATTACTAAACGCGCAAAACTGATTGATTTAGGTATCCAAATTCTCAACCAACCCGTGATCTTAATTGTGGAAATCAGCCCCGAAAAGGATCAACAAACCAGTATTCATCTCCAATTGCACGCCACTGGGAATCAAATCTACTTGCCGCCCGGAGTTTATCTCACCGTTTTAGATAGTTCGGGAACAGTATTTCTAGAAGCTCAATCTAGAAAATCAGACAACTACATTCAGTTACAGTTTCGCGGTGAAGCTACAGAGCAATTTAGCGTTAGAATAGCCATGAATGATATCAGCATTACTGAACATTTTCGGATTTGAAACATCTAGCTATTTTCCCTCTTTCTCGGTAACTTATAAGTGGTAATTGGTTAATTAAAAATTCAGAATTAAAAATTCAAGTCGGCTTTTAGGGATTTTGAAAGAAGTCTGTAAATGCTTCTGAAGCTTGCTTGCGATTAGACATTAGAACAGGGCGTGATTTTGTACAGGGAGATAGCGACGCATGGGTAAGTTAGTGGTTCTGAAATTCGGAGAGGGTAGTTTTGATCAGGGGTTTCCTGTGACTCTCCAAATTGGTGAAGAACACCAGCACGCTACAACAGAAATCACGGGGAAGTTACCTTCATTCCCGGAAATGCCGCTCTATTATAGTCATTGGCAGTCTAGTTATCGGCAGATAGGCAATCGTTATCGCCTCCATGCTGAGAAAATGCAGGTGACGAATGTATCGATGATTCAAGACTGCGAAAACACTTCCCATATTTTGCGGGCACGCTTTAATACCTGGCTGCGAGCAGAGGAGTTTCGCCCTTTAAGGGAAAAATGGTTAGAAAGATTGTCGTCCAGCGAAGAAGTGCGGGTGATTCTGCAAACAGAAAATAGGCAATTGCAGCTATTACCCTGGCATCTTTGGGACTTGTTAGAACGCTACCCGAAAGCTGAAATCGCCCTTTCTTCACCATCCTACGATCGCATTCACAAGCCACGTACTTTAAATCAATTAGTCAACATTTTAGCAATTGTAGGCAATAGTCAGGGGATTGACACCCAAGCCGATCAAGCTTTACTGCAACAGTGTAGTAATGCAGAGGTCAGCTTTTTAGTAGAACCACAACGTCAGCAATTGACTGACCATCTTTGGGGAAAAAACTGGGATATTCTCTTTTTTGCTGGGCACAGTTCCAGTCAGCGAAATGGAGAAAGCGGACGAATTTATCTGAATAAAACTGATAGCCTCACCATTGGCGAATTAAAGTACGCTCTCAGGAAAGCGATTGACAACGGCTTGCAACTAGCTATATTCAACTCCTGTGATGGATTGGGATTGGCGCGAGAATTGGCTGATTTGCAAATTCCTCAGATGATCGTCATGCGCGAACCAGTCCCAGATCAGGTTGCCAAGGAGTTCTTAAAGTATTTTCTCCAAGGCTTTGCCGGTGGCGAGTCTTTTTATCGGTCGGTACGCCAAGCGCGGGAACGCTTGCAAGGACTTGAGGATCGATTTCCCTGTGCAACTTGGCTACCAGTGATTTGCCAAAATCCCGCGCAGATACCACCCACTTGGGATGAATTAAGGTCTAGAAAAATTGAAGATATATCGAATTTAGCTTTGTCTACCAGACGCAGATTTCAAACAACTTTGTTATCCAGTTTTGCGATTACAGCCTTGGTTTTTGCGGTGAGATTGGTGGGATTTGTGGAAATTTCAGAGATTCAAGCCTTTGACCTGATGATGCGATCGCGCCCTGCGGAGGGACTTGATCCCCGACTGCTAGTAATCACAATTGACGATGATGATTTGGCAATTCAAAGACAAAATAACGAGTCCTTGATTGGAGCTTCCATTTCCGAAAAATCTCTTAATAAACTCCTGGCAAAACTGAATCAATACCAACCCCGCGCGATCGGCTTAGATATCTACCGTGATTTTAAAGCCAAACAACCAGATTTAATTGCTCGTCTTCAACAAACTCATAATTTGGTTGGCGTATGTAAGGGGAGCGATGGAACTCTAAATATTAAAGGCATTAAGCCACCACCAGAAATCCCCGCAGGCAACCTGGGATTCAGTGACTTTATTAATGATCCTGATGGAGTTATCCGTCGGCATCTCCTGTTCATGAGGCAGGAGGCGACATCATTTTGTCCTGCTCCCTTTGCATTCAGTCTAGAACTGGCCTTTCTCTATCTACGCCCTTCAGGAATTCAACCAAAGTTCACTCCTGAAGGTAATTTGCAGCTGGGTAAAACTATTTTTCCAAATCTGAAATCCCGCACTGGCGGCTATCAAAATATTGATGCTAATGGCGGTCAAATCTTACTTAACTACCGTTCTTCAAAACAAATAGCCGAACAGGTGAAGCTAACCGAATTTTTATCTAATCCGGTTAACCTCAATGCAATCAAAGATAGGATTGTTTTGATTGGTGTAGTGGCAAAGGGGGATTCTCCAGACACCTGGCCTACACCCTATGGCGTTCCTTTAAATGAGCAAATGCCAGGAGTATTAGTACAAGCCCATATGATCAGCCAGATCCTTAGTGCTGTCCAGGATGGGCGGCCGTTGCTGCGGGTTTGGTCATTGTGGGTTGAGGTGGTCTGGATTTGGGGCTGGTCTTTGGTCGGGGGAGTCCTGGCTTGGCGAAAGCTTTCGTTCCCCTGGTTGATATTGGCAGTCAGTATTACCTTTAGTGTTCTGTATCTAGTTTGCTTTGGTCTGCTAATTTCGGGTGCTTGGGTGCCGTTTGTACCGTCGGCTTTGTCGTTGCTAGCTATGGTTGGCTTGATGTCAATTTATAATTCCAAAACAGAAGTTGGGGTGGGGAATAGAGAAGGTTGAATAAATATACTTAATCAAATCGGATTACAATAACTCTTTCACAATCTAAAATCGTTCGACTGACTTGTACTGAGCTTGCCTGCCCTGAGCCCTTCGACAAGCTCAGGGTAACACCTGTCG
>NZ_JBTYKD010000063.1:0-8832 GCF_054880495.1 Nostoc sp. | reverse complement strand
CGACGTCGCTCAGTACAAGTCAGTACAAGTCAGTCGAACGCTTTTGGATTAAAGAATTGAAATTTAATCCAAAAGACGCGACGCTCGAATACTCGCTAACGCTCCGCTATCGTCAATCTCTTTCACTTAACTGGAATAAGTTCAAACTCGAAAGTACTGATCAAACGGTCATCAATATAGACCTCTATTCTATGCTTACCAACCGGATCGCCAGGAGCGATCGTCCAAAAATTCTCAATCACACCTTCTGGAGCCGACTGTATACGCTGTGTCACAGATGTAGTGCCGTCTGCTGATATTGAGAAGTTTTCACCGTTATCTGTACCCCAACTTTCTGGAGGTTTTGGTAAACGTAAGACTTCGCGCCATTTCACTTCACCTTGGTAATCTTTGAGTTTAATCCGCCAGCCGTAGCTTTTTCCTTCCTGAAGTGGCACTCTTGTTGTCTGGAAAATGGTAACGTTACCTTTGGAGTCAACTCTTTTCACCCCGAACTCGGTAGTACTAACAGTAATCTGTTTTGTATGCGTTGGCGCAGGAGATGATATAGGATTTTGTAGTAAAACAGAACTAGCGTTGATTGGCTCACAACCTATGACCCCAGATATTAGCCAAGAAGAAGCTAGCACAGCAGTAGTAGCCCAAATTCTCATTAGTACGGTTTTCCTGTCAAACTTTTAGTACTTATTCAAGTAATTTGACATATTTTCCGGGTCAAGGTGATCTATGGTTGGACAAAGATGAAATTGCGAGGGTGAATCTGGCCGATTTAAGCGATAAAATCACTGTAAAAAGCATACTTGAGTCAAAGCTCAACCTTTTAAATTAACCTTTCCCTCAAACTTTGATCCATCTTGATGAGATAAAACTTTTTCACTACTGTGATAACTTCTTCGCCATTTTTCGAGATGACCTATAGATATTGATTTAGATGTGACGTTCACACCATTTCCTCGCCAAGCAAGTTCTGAATCTGTTGTGAAAACCCCGCACTCTAATTGATCTAGCCTCATATTCCAATATTCACTAAATCGCCCTTTTAAAGTTATAACTTGCTCAAATACCTTATTTCTGTGTTTATTTCTTCTTTTTCTTTCTGTCGCTCCGGTTGCTTCTGTATCAATAAACTTAGTTTCAATTAAAAACAGACTACCTTTAAAGGTCAGGAAGACAAAATCACACTTCCCTAAATCTGTATAATCTGAAATAGGAGATTTTTCAAATAACAGCAATTCAGCGCACGAGGGAAACAAGTCTTTAATATTCAGAAATAAATAAGCTTGCAATAGAAGTTCCTTATCATAAGGAAACAGAATCACTCCTTCAAAAAATTTTTGAATGTCCTCATGAGTTTGCGGTTGATTTTTTTTACAGTATGAAACAAATTTCTGTAGCTCGTTTATGATCATCAAGTTTTAACTCCTTCCCCCGGTCGCAGCCTTGAGGTTATTAGCATAAAAAGATACCACTACCTCAAGGTAAATATCATCCGCATAAGTAACTAAAAAAACTATGAAGCTCTTGCATATTTAAGGCTATTTACTGTTGACAGTTGAGTAAAACTCATTTATAAGTGGCTTTTCAGTATTAATGGACTTTTTACTCCTGGCTTCAGCTACCAGTCAGCGATTTTAGATGAGCAGTAAAACTGGCGTTTTGCAAAGCTTGAACAGTTATTCTAGAATCTTGTACGCAAAATTGCCAACCCAAGCGAACAAGTTTACGAGAATTTTCAGTTTGGATAATTCCGATCACTGGCATTTTTGCCTTTTCTTTGTCTCCTGACTGTTCTTGCAAAATTGTTTTTAAGTGATGTAGGTAATCGATATTATTTGCTTGCTGCGGATTTAACTCCACCATCACCATTTGTACTGTTTCCACCGGTTCTGCATCTTCAAGAATAAATTGAGTTTGTTCGTCGCGTCGATCTACTTTTCCCCAAATAATCAATCTAGTATCAACTACGAGTAGGGAACTAATGCGTTCATAGGTTTTAGGAAAAACTACAGCTTCTGTTTGTGTAGTTAAGTCTTCTATTTGCAAAATAGCCATCTGATCGCCTTTTTTAGTAACCACTTTTTTGACATTATTCAACATTACAACTGCACAAAGCCTTATTTCTTCCTTTTGTTCGCCCAGTTGCGAAAGGTTAATTGGAGTCAAAAGTGGTGCTATTTTTCGTAAGGATTTCAGTGGATGATCTGATACATAAAAGCCTAATAATTCTTTCTCTTTCTGCAACTTTTCCTGTGGGGTAAAATCCATTACAGGTTGAGATTTAGGAGCAGTTTCAAAGACATTATTTGCTCTTTTATTCTGAGTCGAAGAAAATCCGTCGCCTAATAAATCCAAGAGATTCCCTTGACCACTAGCTCTGTCTTTAGCGCGAGATTGTGCCCAATCATACACTAATTCTAAGTCGTTAATTAACTGTTGGCGGTTGGGTTGAATTTTGTCAAAGCCTCCACAGTAAATCAGTGACTCTAGAGTGCGGCGGTTAACAGCACGTAAATCCACGCGATCGCAAAAATCAGCAAGGGATTTAAATTCTCCTGTCTGATCTCTCGCCTCCAAAATACAGGCGATCGCATTCTGCCCCACGTTACGCACTGCCGAAAATCCAAACAGAATCTTCCCCAATGTCGGCGTAAAATCAACACCAGAACGATTAATATCTGGCGGATCTATGGAAATAGCCATATTTGTACAGTTAGTAATATATCTCTGTACCTTATCGGTATCACCACTGTTAGCCGTTAACAGCGCCGCCATATATTCTAATGGGTAATTAGCTTTTAAATATGCTGTTTGATAAGTTACATAACCATAAGCAGTCGAATGGGATTTATTGAAACAATTGGAAGCTATTAAGCCATTTTTGAGCGCAAAATTATGGTCACGCTCAACCCCAATGTCATAGACATTTTGTTTGCCTAAATATTTACGTGTGGCTATTTTGATCATCCTAACCTATCCCCGAAAAAAAAAATTGCTAAATTAATTAATTGATAAAATGAGCAAAATTGTACCTGTATTGATACCTATAATACAAAATTATATCACTAGAAAACACTGCTATACTTTTGCACAAAACTAGCCAAAATATATCAAAACTTTGGTAAACTCTTAGATAGACGGTTAATAGCCGTATAATTGCTGTTTTTAAAGTTTATTAAATACATTCCAATAGATATTAATCCGCTTAGTCAGATGCCTGGGGAGTGGGGAAGAAGCTCTTGAACTTTTAGCTGGGGTAAAAAAGTTTACCCTTGTGTACTCTGCCCGTCTGCCTCTTTCCAATGCCCAATGCGTCAGTTACTATCGTTAAAAAGCAACTCAGTATAAGAGGGTGTCGGTAGGTGAAAGTGGCGCTGATCGTAATTTTGGCAGTAGTTGTAGGATTGTTTGTGGTAGTCGAGATCGGACTGCGATCGCTCTTTGGCTTTGGCAATCCCCTGATTTACATTGGCGATGAGCAGATTGGTTATTTATTGGCTCCTAACCAGCATACCCGTCGTTTTGGTAATCGCATTGAAATTAATCAGTATTCGATGCGAGGTAGTCCGATAAATAAGACACCTGCACCTTCTGGGCTGCGAGTTTTACTGTTAGGTGATTCAATTGCTAATGGCGGCTGGTGGACAGATCAGACTAATACAATATCCAGCCTGATGATGCGTTCTCTGGCATCATCCACTAATAGTAATTATCAGGAAGTAGAAGTATTGAATGCTTCAGCTAACTCTTGGGGTCCAAGGAACGAATTAGCTTATTTACAGAAGTTTACCAATTTCAACGCGCAAGTGGTAGTGTTATTAATTAATACTGATGATTTGTTTGCTACTCCTCCCACTTCTTTACCAGTAGGACGCGATCGCAACTATCCCGATAGTAAACCTCCCCTAGCATTAGTGGAAGTGTGGCAACGTTATATCATCAAACAAAAGCTAATTCCCGAAATGAAAGCAGTGCATAATGAAGCAGGCGATCGCGTTGGGATTAATCTGGAGGCGATCGGCAAAATTCAAGCCTTGACTCGCCAAACCAACAGCCAATTTATACTAGTCATGACTCCCTTACTGCGAGAAATTGGTGAACCAAGCCCCCGCGATTACGAAATTAAAGCCCGCCAGCGCTTGAACGATTTTACCAAAGCACAGCAAATTAACTATATAGACTTTTTACCGATATTCAATTCAACCACCAACCCGCAAGCTTTATATCACGATCACATTCACCTCAACTTGCAAGGTAATAAATTTGTCAGTGAAGTTATAGAGCGATCGCTTTTGGAAATACTGGGGGAGGCATCACTACTAATGACATGAACCACTATAACATTTCCTGCTCTGGTAAGGTACAGGCTCAGTGACTAAAGCTATTGCTAAATAAGGCTTTTTGTGTACCTCATGCGAGTGAGAACCCATACAAGTAAATGGGCGTGAATAATTAAAGGTTTATAGTAAGGGCTGAAGCCCTTACTACGAGCTAATTTAAATAATTCAGGACTTACGTATTAAGAATTAATATCAAATAGGTATCATCTGAAAAACCACATCTTTCGTAGGGGTAAAGCATGCTTTACCTCTACAGTATCGTCTATTTACGACCAAAGGATAATTAAGAAAAGCCTGAAACAACCTATTTTTGTTAACCTACGTCATGATGAATTTGTACAGTGCGTAAGTACTATAATTTTACATTGCGTAACAAAGTTTGATTTATATTCACTCAGACAATCTTCTATAACTAGAATGGTAGCGATCCAGGTAATAGTCAACCTTAAATCTCCAAAAAAATATGTTAGTTAAGTAGAGTTATTTTTTATATTAGTAAATTAAACAATATGTTGAAAGATCACTTTTAGTAAATCTCCTTGTGTAAAAGACTTAGTTAAATAGCCAGATGCTCTGACCATCCTAGCTTTAGCTCTATCTATAAACCCGACTTTTTCTGACACCATAATCACAGGTGTATTTTTAAAATGTGAGTGTTTACGCAGCAAAGAGCAGAGTTCATATCCATTTAAATTAGGCATCGAAATATTCAACAAAATTATGTCGGGTTTTATGTGAATAATCTGCATTAAAGCTTCTAAAGAATCGCTGATTCCGACAACAGAAAAGGTTTGCTCATCTAAATAACTTTTAATCGCATTTAATACCGTCGGACTGTCATGAATACAGAAGATTGTGTAGATTTTTTTGTCAGCAGGCGGTTGGATGATTCCTTGATCCCTAGTATTAATCGGGTAGGCTGCTGGTTTATAGCCGTTTGTTCTAGGTAACTCTGGTGTAGTTTTGACTTTAGGTTGTAGCTGATTTATTTGGAACAATTGTGAGGGGTGGGATTGAGAACTTGGCGATGTCTGACGATAAACCGCTTCTCTTTCAGAGACGCCAACGCTTCGGGGCGTTTGACATCGTTCAACTAATAAGCGGAGATTTAGATGGCAAAACTTTGGCATGTCATCCAGAAAGCTTTCAGGAATAAATTCATAACTCCCCTCTTCTAAGTTCAAGAATGACTCCAGAACTTCTAGCGCCAATTGTTCTATCAGTATCGCCGCTTGAGAGGGACTGATATATTTCTGATTCACTAACCAGCAAATAGCCAGATAATCTGGGTTTGGTATTGCCTGATTTTCAATACCAGTTTCAAATATCGCGCGTAACTGTTCTTTGATTCCGTCAGGGAGAGTAGAAATTTGCTGACTCAAACGTTGCAAATTCCTGTAAAGTGGCTCAAACATTTTTTCTGAGTAGCAGGCATAAATTAGTTTACCCTCGTCCATATATATTGACCAAGAGCCTGACGTGCTAAACACCTGCAAACAACCAGTAACCGACTTACCAGTGATTTTTTTCAACAGAGATAAAGGCTGGAGCTTTTGGAAAAATCTGTATCTACTAATCGGAAGTGTCTTCATTGGAATGGCTCTGGAATAAAATTAATATTTGCAGGCAAAATTAATGAATTACCTTTTCGCAATTCACCGCGACTTTCTTGGAAGTACTTTCAGATAAATATAGCGGTAACAATTGAGTTAGTACAGAGATTCCACACTCCCCAACTCTTAATTCACCAATCTCTGTTAAGCTATAATGCACGAATTACAACTAAACCAATTCATGTTATTGCTCAATAGCAAAATTGCCCGACTGGTTGTCAGGATATAGTATTTCAAAAATTAGATTGGTTTTCTGTATCTTTCGCTAATCTAGCCCATCTAACAGTAACTCAAGTGCCACGCACAGACAATTGGCTCTCGCCCATCAGTCACAAAAGCATCATTGTTATCCGTATTTTTCAGCCTAAAATTGCAGATACTTTAGTTCTGTTACAAAAGTTTTTTACCCCTAATGATAAAGTCTAGAGTGACTAAAATCTACTGTAATGTAGACGCAAATGGCTCTCAATCAAGGCTTTTAGCCTATGTTTTTCTAGCCGTAACGCAGGTGGTTGGGTACTTTTCCAAGAAGTTTCTTCTTGAGGGGAACTTCATCAAGAGAAAAAGTATTATTAAAAACTAAGCATTCCAAAAGTTGAATGTCTTACTTAAGTTTGTGATTGTAGAGCAACTTTTAGTGTTGGGATTGGGCAAAATTATCACTTGCACAACAAACAAGAATGGTAAACCTCCGACCAAGGATGAGTTAGCTGATAATTGCCGCCATGATGGTATGTGGTGAGATGCACAGGCGACCAAATCAGCAGAAGGGAATCTCTTCATAAGTACTAGAAACGGGTTCTAATGTTGTGTGGGGTTAAATAGTCACCCTGCACAATTTTGAGTGACAAATTCAAGAACTTATAGCGATGTTCTTGATTGGTAGTACAGACCTGCAAAATAACTATTTTCAGCTAGATGGTAGATAACAAGTAACGTACTCACTAAACATTAAGATTACTATAATTTTCAAAAAAAGTTAGCAGAAATATATAAACTTCATGATAAATAAGTAAAGTAAACATGAAAAATAATTAATAGCATCTTCCAGATAATTGTCATAAATATTTATTTGTTCGGATGTCCGGTAAGGCTGAAAATGTACAGTAAAAGATAATTTTGGATGCTCATTTAATTACACTTATAAATGAGTGAATCATTTTATGGTAGCAATTTCCCCGAAAAATCTCAAGTTTTAAAAGTCACAAATATAAATACAAAAGTCGTAGACATGGTATTAATTAACCTATAAGATATATGTAGCAAAAAGACGCAAAGAAATTCTTTGCGTCTTGGGCGTGAGATTTAGAAGTGGATACTTCTCCATCTATTTAAAATTGCTCCCGCCAGCACCAGCTTAAAAGTGTGCCACCAGCCACCAGCTTAACTACTTCTAGTAGCCAATAACCGCCGTGTAGTAAATTCATTGTCGATGGAATAGCAGCAGCAGCTTCAAATAGGTTGAGTTGAACTGCTATAGCGCACATCTGCGGAGTTAAGAAATAGGTGTCAAGCATCGCTATAGTTAGCAGCAGCACGGATAAAACAATACTGCCAATACGCAAGTGATATTGGGTTTTGCTCAAAGCTAGTGCCCCAGTCAATACTACAGCAGCAGAGAATAATTCCATCCGATTGAAGTTCCAAAAAATCATATAGCCTGCTGTTGTAAAACCAGCTTGGCTGATCATTCCAGATAGATAAAGACTAGGCATGATTACCCAGTCTAAAACTAGACTAGCACTGAGCCAAAAGCCCAAAGTCAATATGATCGCGGTTTGCCAAATTGGCCGTTTGAATTCCAGGTTAGAAGTAGCAGTCATATAAATAATTGCGTGTGTTCTATTTATTAGTGTCTAACTTAACCAGCAGTTTGACAAGAAATATCAACTAACCTTTACAAAGCGATCGCTTGGGAGGATCTCACTTTTGTAAAAAGCTTTGTAAAACCCACCCCAGCCCTCTTTTTGGTAAGGAGAGGGAGCAAGAATCTTGTTTTTCATCTGGTATATTTGCTTTCACTGAGATGCTCCCATTGGTCAATAGCGATCGCAAAATTATTTGCCATGTGTCCTCTGCGCCTCTGTAGTTAGTTATTCCGTAGACTTGTGCGTAAGTCTTACTGTATTCCATGCAATTGAGAACCGTTATAGTAAGGGCACAGCAATGCTGTGCCCCTACTGAGTTACTCCATTCAAAGCAAAATGCCCCGTTACCGCTAACACCACTCGTTACTCAGCACTGATCACCCACATGGAGAGAAGAATTTGAAAAATCAGCAATTGGGAAATTGGCAAACCACAGTTTTAGGAATTGTATTAGCAATAGTACTGATTATCGGACTAAATTCCTATATCATTATTAATCCTGGACAAGCAGGAGTGATCAGCATCTTAGGTAAAGCTAGAGATGGGGCTTTATTAGAAGGTATTCACGTAAAACCGGCTTTTATCACAGTGATAGATGTGTATGATTTGACAGTGCAAAAGTTTGAAGTGCCAGCAGAGAGTTCTACCAAGGATCTGCAAAATTTATCTGCGAGATTTGCGATTAACTTTCGCCTCGACCCCATAAAGGTAGTTGAAGTTAGAAGGAAACAAGGAACCTTAGAAAATATTGTATCAAAAATCATTGCACCTCAGACACAAGAAGCATTTAAAATTGCCGCAGCCAGAAGAACAGTAGAAGAAGCAATTACCAAAAGAAGCGAATTAAAAGAAGACTTTGATCATGCATTAGGCGATCGCTTAGACAAATATGGGATAATTGTGTTAGATACTAGCGTAGTTGACTTAGCGTTCTCACCAGAATTTGCCAAAGCAGTGGAAGAAAAACAAATTGCTGAACAGAGGGCGCAAAGAGCCGTTTATGTAGCACGGGAA
>NZ_JBTYKD010000062.1:0-57873 GCF_054880495.1 Nostoc sp. | reverse complement strand
TGATGTGCAAATCGGCTTGAGAGTAAAGTGGTGTTCGTTGTTCGAGGAGCGATCGCAATTTACCTTTAGGATCAGCATCTTGCAGCAGTGGTCTTGTGGTATCCTCAGCTAAACGGCTGTAAATTATCTCTACTGGCACATCTAGCCACACTATCAAACCGTGGTGCAAGTAACCCCAATTTTCTCGTCGCAGTACAATGCCCCCACCGGTTGCTATAGTCAACTTTGTGAAAGCACAAACTTTTGAAAGTACGTCACTTTCTAACTGGCGAAACCCTGCTTCACCTTCTTGTGCAAATAACTGATTGATAGATTTACCTGTTGCTTGGGCAATGACATTATCCGTATCCACAAATCCATAATTCAGTTCCTTTGCCAGTAAGCGCCCAACTGTCGTTTTACCAACGCCCATAATGCCAATTAAGTACAGGTTGACTCCTTGTAATAAGCTGCTCACCAGTTACTTCGCTCCAATTGTGAGTTTTGAGTCACAGTTTCTAATTATAAACTTAATGACTCATATATGCCTATTCAAGCAATGCCTGGGTTGGGCTTGACTAACGCACTTTATTATGTATGACTGGAGAAGAGCGATCGCTTCTTTGACTAGCTAGATTGCTGCAAATATAAAATTACTTGATTTCTAATTAAGCGACTGCACTTAACAAAGACACAATATACTGATTGAGATTTACACCTTCATGTTCAGCAGTCTCAGCTAAACGACGATGTAGAGATTTTGGCATCCGCACTAACAACTTACCTCTATAACTATTATCACTGCTGGGTAAAGGAATATCATCGCTAGCTTCATAAGCTGTTTCAATCCACAATTCTCGTGCCTAATTAATGTTTGCCATTGTCTCTTCTAGGGACGGCTTCGGCTTCTCAATCTGCTTGTTATTCTGGTTCAGTGTCTTCATTAATCCACTCTTCTAAATTTAATAGTTCAACTATTTGCTGTACATAAACTCCTTTAACTTTTTCAGGACTTACGTAACTGGCACATTGCGATCGCTAGCAGATAGTACTTTATTACTATATAGGACTTACGCAACTGGCACAAACAATGGGTGGTACGGGACTGCATAACGGAAGAATCTAACTCAAACCAAGGTCATACGAATATCGGGGCGTTTGAGTTGCTGAATCAAATAATTAGAAAGTAATTTATGCTTAATTTGATAAATAGTATCACCCGTTTGATAGGCTATATTCTTTAATCGAACCCAAACCAACATTGCACAAGCAATATGATTTATTTGAAGACGAGCTTTACGACATTGACAATATTGAATGCCTGTTAATTGTTTTATTTCTCTGTGAAACTCTTCAATTTTCCAACGAATTTTACACACCTCTTGTACAACATCCGTGGAACTTTGAGATAAATCGTTAGTTACGACATAATCCGTTTTGTTGATAGAAACAGTAACCCTGCCAGCTATGTCATTAAGTTGCATAATAAGAACATGAAGCTCTTTAAAAGTAACTATGCCACCACCAGCCAAGAACTTTTTAACGACGGAACAAGTCACACAGCTTCATGTTGATCTAAAAGAGAGCGACCAACCGCATGTTAGAGAAAGAATTCTAATTATTCTGCTCCAGAATGATGGTAAACCGCAACACGAAATTGCTAAATTTTTAGGTTGTTCAGCAAGAACAGTAGCATATTGGTGTATGCATGGAGATCCAGATAATTTAGAAACTCTACATAATAAAAGAGAATACGAACATTACCGAAAAGCTACGCCTGAATATATTGAACTGTTATTAAAAACTGTTGACCAAGAAGCATCAGATTTAGGTTATGAATTTGGGAAATGGACAGCAGAAAGATTAGCTACATATTTAACCGAGAAGACAGGTATTGATTTAAGCAGTTCTCAAGTGAGGAGAATATTAAAGAGAAAAAAGTATAGTTATATTTGGGCGAAATATTGGTTAGAAGATAAATAAAAACCAATAGAAAGGGCCGAGTTTAAAGAAAAGCTGGCTCAATATTTAACAATAGCACGAGAAGAACCAGAGCGTTTACAGGTGTGGTTTTGGGACGAGAGCGGGTTTAGTTTACGTGTGATTCGCCGGAAGAATTGGGGTAAAAAGGGAAAACGAAAAAATGTTCCAGGGCAACGGCGCTGTGGTCGCGTTAATGTGATGGGAGCAATCAGAGAATCAGACCGGAAACGGGTATGCTTTTTTGTCAAAAAAGGTAATGCAGATATTTTTTATGAGCAATTACAACAATTAAATGAATTAATTAAACAAGAGTGGCTAAGTAAAGGGAACCTTGGGAGAGATTTCTCCAAGCATGGGTCGAAGATTATTTTAATTTTAGACAATGCTAGTTTTCATAAGCGCAAAGATATTATAGCTAAAATATCTCAAGAATTTCCCAACTTTGTTTTAGAATTTTTGCCTGCTTACAGCCCTGATTACAACATTATCGAATTAGTTTGGCACTCATGTGAAGAATATATTGCTTACCGCCTGTTTAAATCAGTAGATGAATTGCAAGCACTACTAGATAAACTGTTAAACCAAGATGAGTTACTGATTAAGTGGCATCGGAAAATCAAAAATAAAGGCAATGTCAACTATGTTGCAGCTTAAATGCTGATTAGCTTACCAGTCAGGGGATCGACGATGGCAGGAGCCTTCCCACTCACAACTGTAAGATTATTTGTGTTAGCCATCTTATTCTCCTTGCTTAAATGATCTTTGAAACCTGTTGATGTTTTAATCTAACAGGATGTCTCAAAAGTAAGAAAGCTCACTCAACCGTATCCTGCCAGTAGAAAAAATACTTAAGTAGGACAGCATTACGAGAGCCATGAATCGACCGTACCATATTACGTAACAATTTCGTCGAACTTAAGAGGGTCATAATTGTAGCAATTAAGCCGGAAAAAAGACGAGAATTTACTACCCCTATTGCTTGAATCACACCATGCTCGTTACCACTATATTGACGTTTAGTTGTTTTTATTTCTATGGCATATCGCTTATCAATTACCGTATCATCAAAAACTAGACATGCGTTATCACTCACTTGGATGATATTTTTAACATTATCCCAAAGCAAACGTGGTGTTAGCTTTTCGTTCTTGAGATAGCCGTTAATTTTATCATGACTAATCTGATCTAAATGCTCCGCCAGATTTGTCAGAGTATAATTAATCTGACTACTTAACAAGTACTGGCAATAGTTAAGTTTAGTAAATCTCATAAACTAGAGAATTTATTTTATGCATCCTCAAATAATTTTCTCATGATTTGAAGAATATTTAACACAGCCGATTCCTGTGACTAATTTCTGCAACTCATTCCAGATACGCCACTTTTCTATAGTACGTAAATACTATAAAATAGCGATTGCCCTGTGCCAGTTGCGTAAGTCCTGATCAACATAAATAATAAATCGTAAATTTATAACAAATTTAATAACTTTCTTTAGGTGACTTGACAATTGCTGGTTAGGTATTTTTAGAGTTAATGAAAAAATTAACAGAACTTGTTTGAAACTTTATTCAAACAAGTTCTGTCTATCTAAATAATCCGGATTTTTACTGTGGTGGGTCATTTTAAGTATACAAAATACTTTGTTTCTAACAGCACATTGTCGTTATTCTAAAAGTTTGGTTATGACAAGCACTAAGCAATTAAATGTTGATGATAAAGGTATAAATGATGACTAATCTACTGCGCTCGCCTAAAAAATAATGCAAATTTGAAGTTTTGACACAAAAACTACTGCATATTTCACCCCAATAAGCCTGAATTAATAAATAGTAGGATGAATGAGGCATCAACTATGACTCGAATTCGTGACGTTGTACAAAAAGCCTTAGCAACTGGCTATTTGACAGTGGAAGCTGAAAATCAACTACGACAACTGTTGACTACCCGGTATGGCTTGGAAGATTTTAATGCTTTCATGACTTTGCAGGAAGCTGCAATGACTGGTGAGGTCAAGCAGGAGTCTAGAGAGCGGTGTGGCATCAAGTAGAGACGTAGCCTACTACATCATCACCGACGGGGGCGTTTACCATCATTTTCAAAATCATCATCATCATCAAAAAATTCCCAATCATCATCATCTGCTTGATTGGTAGTCGGTGGCTGATAAGGGGGAATGATTACTCGATAATCAGCATCGTAAATTGATTCAGTTTTTCCCGCAGCCGTATTTTTTGGCTCACGGTAGCTGTAGGAATAAACTGAACTAGATTGAGAATTGCTTTTGGCTTCTGATTGAGTTTCGTAAGTTGTTGAGTCTCTAGGCTGTTGAGTTTGAGGATTAGGCGCTGACTCTGACTTTTTATCAAAGTTCCAATCATCATCTTTATTGCTATTTGTCTCCCAATCATCAAATACATCACTGCTAGGCTCTTGTTTTTTACTAGCTGGTGGTGGAGGACTGACAGGGCGAGATGTAGGTTCTTCTCTCCGGGTTGCCTTTGCACGAGGTGAAGTCGCGCTTGCTTTGTTAGGAGTTTGGCGTTGTCCTCCCACAAAATAATTGGATAAGTTAAATAAAGTAGCAATCAATATAGATGTGAAAGCACCAGTGGCAGTACTGAACAAAATCCATATCGCTAGTGGTAATGGTTGAGTTCGCACTCCCAAAAATACTAGCGATATGGCAGGAGACCAATTTTGGAGTAATAACAGCGTTAGTCCTCCTAGTACCGCCACCAATAGAATTAAGCGAATTACAGCCATAGCAATTGTGTCAGTTGTCAGTTATCAGTGGTCAGTTGTCAGTTGTCAGCTATCAGTTATGAGTCTGATTATTCTTCACTGACTACTGACACTAACAGCCATCTCTATGATTACCCTTTTAAGATGATTGTGAAATTTATGATAAATCCACTGAGGGCGTTAGCGACGGCCTTGCCATCTCTGAATTGGGATGCAGTCAATATCTAGTTGATCTAAAGCACGGGCAACTACAAAATCAACTAAATCCTCGATGGTTTGAGGATTGTGATACCAGGCGGGAATAGCGGGGACAATTCTAACTCCAACTTCTGCTAAAGAGGTTAAGTTACGTAGGTGGATGAGGCTAAAAGGCGTTTCACGAGGAACAATGACCAGCTTTCGCCCTTCTTTGAGTTGGACATCTGCTGCCCGTTCTAGTAAATCGGAACTCAAGCCAACCGCTAGCTTTGCCACTGTACTCATGCTGCATGGAATGATCATCATCCCCAGAGTGGCAAAGGAACCACTGGCAATACCGGCTCCAATATCACTCCAAGGATGGCAGCGCAGTTTCCCCAAAAGTGCCACTCCAGCTTGCTCTCGCCAAAATTGTTCTTGTTGAGTTGGTTCTGGTGGCATCCGAATTTCCTGTTCTGACTGCCAAACCATGTAAGTTGATTTAGAGGCAACCAATTCAATACTATACTCCGCTTCTAGCAAAAATTTGATCGCGCGAACAGCGTAAATCAGACCAGATGCGCCCGATACGCCTAAAATTAAAGGACTAGTGTTATTTGACACGCAACATTTACTGGATTTTACTCATCCTCAGAGTAAGAGTCTAGGTCATCAGACTCAAGATCATTTGGTAAGTAGAGGTCTGAAAGCTCCTCATGGGAACCATTGCCAGTTGAACCTTTGGCTAGACCATCGCTGCCAACTGTTACCAAATCAATTTGCTGACGGTAGTAATCGACACTTTTAACTTGCACGGCGACGCGATCGCCTAGTCTATAGGAAGCGCGATTTTTGCGACCAAATAGTGCTTGTTGTCTGGCGCGATATTCATACCAATCATCTTTAAGAGAACTGACGTGTACCAACCCTTCCACGCGCAAAGGCACACCAGGATTACTGTTGGATTCCACCTCAGCTGCTGGTACTTCAATTTCCACAAAGAAACCGTAGGATTGGACACCAGTAATCACGCCTTGAAATACCTGACCGATGCGCTGCTTCATCAGTTGGGCTTTTTGTAGCCCGGCTAAATCGGCTTCAGCTTCTTGGACTTCTTTTTCTCGGTCGTTGATTTGGACGATTACCCTAGTTAAATCGCTTTGAAGTTCTTGTTGCAATTCTGGGGGTAAAACGTTCCAGTTAATTTCCTCGTGGCTGGAGGAGTGGCGCAGGTTAACGCGCTCTCTCACACGGGTATTGCGGCGATCGCGTCCGTTTTCGAGTAGCGTGTAATACACTCTCTGCATGAGCAAATCTGGGTAACGCCGTAAGGGAGCGCTAAAGTGAACATATTGCGCTAGTGCCAGACCAAAGTGAGATCCTTTGGTGGTGCTGTACGCCGATGCCTTGAGTGTATCTTGTAATAAGTATGTTAGAACTTGCTCCGAGGGAGATTCCCCAAAAGCTGTGGTCAAATGCTGATAATCTAAGGGTTGGATATCAACTTCTGGATCTAGTGTGAGGTCAACGCCTAAATTGACTGCCAATTTCAGCATTTCCTGGACATCTTCAACATCGGGTGTGCCTTGGACTCGCCAGATGGCGGGAACACCAAGAGCATTTAAGTGAGTTGCAGTCAGTTGATTAACTAGCAGCACCAATTCCGTGAGTAGCGATCGCACTGGTAAATCATTCACCGCCACAGTCCCTAGAATCCCCTCATCATAATAGGCGTTTTGACTGGGCGGCAGATTCAACTGGAGGCTACCACGAGTCAAACGTACCTGTTTGACAGCTTTTTGCAAGGCTTGAAGGTCTTGCAGTATTTGGGAAACCTGTGGTGATTGATCTTTAGCTTCACCTGTAAGAATTGCTTGGGCAAGTTCAGTACTCAGTGCCGTTTCTACATTAATTACACTGGATTGAATTTCCCACTCCAACACTTGTCCCGATTGGGGATCAATTGTAATTAAAAAAGAGATAGTTAAGCGATCGCTCCCAGGTACTAAAGAACAGCGTTCTGCCACACTTGCGGGCAACATTGGCAGCACCAATTCTCCTAAATACACTGATTTTCCGCGTTTGAATGCTTCTCTATCTAGGGCTTCGTCAGGTTGGACATAGTGACAAACATCGGTGATATGAACGCCCAAAAGCCAATTTCCGGCTAGGTTTTTTTCTAAACTAAAAGCGTTTTCTACAACTTTGGTGTCGCCGCCATTTACCCCTTCAATAGTGAGAGTAAACAAATTACGTAAATCTAAGCGATTTTTCAGGTCTGCTTTCAGCAGCTTTTTGGGTAACTTAGCGGCTGCTTCTAGGACATTATCTGGAAAAGTCCGGGAAAGGTCGTGTTTGCACGTAACTAAATCTATATCAGCAGCTGCTTCGGCATCGCTGCCGAGAATTTGCACGACTCGACCGAGGGGAGGATATTGTGCCAAGGGGTAACGCAAAACTTCCACATGAACCAGGTGATCGATCGCTTCTTCCAACTTCGCCCCGTTAGGTTGGATTTTGAGTTCAAACAGCAATCGATCATCTAAAGGCACAGCCCGGAAACCGCTTTCCACCTGCTTAATTCGTGCCAGTAATGTGTGGTTGGAACGTTCTAGAATCAGCTTCACCTCCCCTTCAGGAGAGCGACGGCGACTGCCTTCTTTGAGAACTCTGACCAAAACGCGATCGCCATTCCAAGCATTACTCAGATGACTTTCGCGGATGTAAATATCCTCAGCTCCTTCCACATCTTGAATAGCAAAGCAAAAGCCTTTACTAGAACAACGGAGTTTTGCCTCGATTATTCCCTCTTCTGAGACACGGCGGTACTTGCCCCGTTCTTTCACCAAAAGACCGATTTTTTCGAGAACATCTAAGGCAATGTGAAGTTTTTGTAAACTTTTTTCATCTTCACAGCCAAGTTTCTTTTCTAAAACTTTCCGAGCTACCAATTTATCATCGGTGAAATTGGCCAGGAGTGTAGCGATTGAAAATTCCATGCAGTGAACCGACCTTTGGTCAAAACATCATTTTTTGTTTAATCTGGTTCTTTTCTGTATACCCTCACGGCTTACAGAAACAAGCTGGAAACGAATTACCCTCAGACAAAGCTTCCTCAGTTCTAAGGAAAGGAAGCCCGACCCAGCAAGAGCGGGAAACTACTTCCGCAGTTCCTTTGCAAGGAAGCCGACTCACGGACAACTCTGAGCGTATCCGAACTTCTCACTGCACGATGCTCTCAGAGTTCGCCTGCGTTCAAGTCTCTTCACCTAACCAAACTTCAGATTGCACGCCTGATTAAAATTTAGCCCCGCTAGGTAATTACGCGACGGGTTTTTGAGAAGCTGGGTTTAGAGAATCCATGCTGCCCAAAAGCGCTATGCAGGGGAGCCACTGCGGTGAGGCAGCCGCAGTATTGGCGGGTTCCCGTCGATAGCGCCACGGAGAGCGAGTCATCGAGCGTCTGGGGGACTGCCGAACCCGAAAGGTCTTGGGGTCTCCCCAAGTGGAGGAGCCAGCTGCGTGGGCGGGTCTCCTGACTTGAGCGGACTGGCGTCAAGTGGCGTGGAAACTACAGGTGTTTGATTGTCTAGAGTGAAGGTAATTTTACGCCATTAGACTCTGATTTTTAACTAGGAGGAACTGCCGGTGAACCCAATTTTCCCACATGTAGAATCGGTAACAATTAGGTCAGCAGGTTAATAAGCAGTGAGGGCGAACCTTATCTTCATTATTGTAGATTTAGAGCGCATTTCCAGAAAATAGTTCTAGATATCCCGTTGGGTAATTAGTATAGCATTGCAGGCAAGACTACCCACGTCAGTTAGCACTAACCAAAAATTTCCTCAAAAAAGAGCTATTGCTACAATTGGGACACAAGGCAAAGCAAGAATATTACCTTGATGGCCTAGAGCAAATTATGAATTATTTTAATTGCTGACTATCAGCCAAAAAAAAAGGAGTCTAAATTAGGCTCCTAAGTTAACTTCAGGTGAAAGGGCGGTTTTTAACTAACCGCCAGTTGATTGTCGCAGTTGACACTACAGAAATCAGGTGACACCAAAGACAATCACTAAGCCCAAAACAGCCCCAAACACAATCAAGGCGTAAAATTGAGCGCGACCGTTTTCTAGGTACTTCAGACCTTCACCACTGACAAGGGTAAAAAAGCCTGTGAGGTTAACAGCACCATCGACAACCCGGAAATCAACTTCCATAACTTGTCTAGCTAGGCGACGCAAGCCGAGGACAAAAACGCGATGGTAAATGTCATCGAAGTACCACTTATTGAGGGATAACTCGTAAAGTGGTTTGATTTTAGCAGCGATCGCCGCCGGGTCAATTTTCCCTCGCAAATACATCAGCGAAGCTAAGGTAATTGCAATCAAGGAAATTCCCACTGAGGCACCCGCCATGATGTAGAATTCCGTCGGATTGAACTCGGAAGCTTTTTCTATAACTTCGGTGATTTCGCTAGGAGGAAAGATAAACTCTTCAAAATAGTTGGCGTAGGGAGTTCCTAGCAAACCAATCAAAATCGAAGGCACAGCTAACAGTGCCAACGGTAGAGTCATTGTCCACGGCGACTCGTGAGGAGAATCACTATGATGCTCGTGGGAGTCATGGGAGTCATGGGAATCATGGTGTTCACCAGTGGCAGCCAATTCTCCTTTTTTCATCGCCCCAGGCCCAAAATTCGGGGCTGGTTCTTCTGATTCTAATTCCAGGACAATTGTCGCTGCCGCCTTCTTGAGTTTTTGCTTGATTTTCTCGTTATTGCCCCGGAATTCGCCTTCAAATGTCGAGAAATACATCCTAAACATATAGAAAGCCGTAATCCCGGCAGTTAGCCAGCCAATGAACCAGAGGAGTGGGTTAGCTTCAAAAGCTTTGCCCAGAATTTCATCTTTTGACCAGAAGCCAGCAAAGGGCGGAATACCAGAAATTGCCAAGCAACCAATCAAGAAGGTAATTGCCGTGATCGGCATATACTTCCGGAGACTGCCCATCAAGCGCATATCTTGCGCCAAAGCGGGATCGTGACCCACAACACCTTCCATGCCGTGAATTACTGAACCTGAACCCAAGAACAGCATCGCCTTAAAATAGGCGTGGGTCATCAGGTGGAATAGTCCAGCACTGTAAGCACCAATTCCCATTGCCATCACCATGTAACCGAGTTGGGAAATGGTGGAGTAAGCCAAGCCTTTCTTAATATCGTTTTGAGTAATCGCAATGCTTGCCCCTAAAAACGCCGTAAACGCCCCAGTAAAGGCAATCACGTTCATTGCTGCTGGAACGTGTTCAAACACTGGGTACATCCGCGCAATCAGGAAAACACCTGCTGCCACCATCGTTGCTGCGTGAATCAAGGCAGAAATGGGGGTGGGGCCTTCCATTGCATCTGGTAGCCAGACGTGGAGGGGGAATTGGGCAGATTTCGCCACTGGCCCTAAGAAAACTAAAATCGCAAACAGGATAGCGAGAAAATTGCTGATAGAACCTGATTGGACTAGTTGGGACAGGCGATCGCCCATGACATTAAATTCAAAGCTTCCTGTTGCCCAGTACAGCCCCAAAATGCCCAGTAATAGACCAAAGTCACCGACGCGGTTGGTGACAAAGGCTTTTTGAGCGGCATTGGCTGCTGATTTGCGATCGTACCAAAAACCGACCAGCAAGTAGGAACACATCCCGACCAGTTCCCAGAATATATAAATCTGTACTAGGTTGGGGCTGAGTACCAGACCTAACATTGAAGAACCAAACAAACTCAGATAAGCATAAAACCGCACGTAACCGGGATCGTGAGCCATGTAGCCATCGGTGTAAACCATGACTAAGAAGGCTACCGTGGTAACAATCACCAGCATTAGGGCTGTCAGGTGGTCAATAGTGTAGCCCATGTTCAGGTGAAAATTACCTGCTGCTGCCCACTCCAAGGTGCGGTTATAAGTCGCGTGTCCTTGAATTTGACTCCATAGCAAGGCAAACGACAGCCCCATAGCTGCTCCCATCAGGGAGATAATCACCACAGCGTTAAGCTGCCGTAAGCCGTTTGTCACCTGATTGAACGAGATTAATCCTAGACCGACCAGCATTGCCCCAAAAAGAGGTAATACTGGAATCAGCCAGGCATACTGATAGATTACTTCCATCACTGACGCCTACTTTTAGAATTCTTAACTAACGTGTCGGAACTGTTAATAATTGTGACACACACCCTTTAGGATAAAAATAACCCACCCAATGATGATTGGGTGGGGTGTTAAGCATGGCTTTAGATTTGGTCATTGGTCATTTGTCATTTGTCATTGGTCATTAGTCCCATGCGCCATACTTCTCTACGAGAGGCTGCGCCAACGACAACGCTCAGTACAAGTGCCCCATGCCCAATGCCCATCAAGCTGACCGATACTCTAAGTCCACTGTTTTTGAACTTTTGTAGATTTTGGGGCAACTGCTATATCTGGCTTTAATGTTTTCTAAAGCTAGACGTAAATCTTCTGTGCCGCGAAAGCTTTCTAAGCGATCGCCAATAGTGCCATTTTCAATCAATAGTAAAGTGGGTAGTGATTTTAGCCTATAAGTTGTAGACAATTTAAAATTTTGATCGGCGTTAACTGTAACTAATTTAATTTCCTCCCCACATTGGGCTTGAAATTGCAACAATAATGGGTGGATAATCCGACACAAGCCACACCAAGGTGCTTCAAAATTAACTAAAACAGGAATAGGAGATTCTAAAACTTCTTGAGTAAATGTCCGTTCACTAACCGACAAAACCATGACGCCTCTTGGATTATAGGGTTTTTATATGAAACTACCTATCAGCTTTAAAGTGAAGGATTGCCAAGTCAGTAACTGCCGATAGATGCTTTTAGGAAGTAAATCTCAGGACACAGAATAATTAGGCAAAAATTCAGCGCGTTAATCTGTCTCTGAATCAAAAAGCCAGCGCTACTTTCACGGTGGCTTTTTTGAATGTTAAACTCCTGATTACCGTCTTTACCTGAGAATTTGACTGAATCTGTCACTTACTCCCAAGTACAAAGCAACTGATCAACAACTACCAATCTAAAATCTTTAGCTGACTGAACGCACCTCCACTAGATAGATCCTTGAACTTATCCTACATTGATTTTGGGGCAATTGATCATCTGAAATTCTCATTTATTTGTGATTTTATGCTGACATTGGGGATCGCCTAGATTTACCATTTTATTCTACTAGTTGCTGCCAGCAACAGTGGGTGCGACCACCAAAGCAAAGCGATAAAAATCGCAACTCCCAAATAGGCAGGGCGGAGAAATTCATACCATTTGAGAGATTGACGTCCATCGATAATTGCTTTGAAGGGAATAATTGAAGTCCGTTGTTTGGCAATTTCAAAAGCTTCGCCATAGCGATCGCTTAAACGCCGATCCCCGTGCCAAACCCCAAACAAGTGATGCAACACCAACCCAATGGAAGTCACAATGGTAAAGGTAGTACCTAGCCACAGAGTATGGGCAACACACCAAATTATTTGTCCCACCATCTGGGGATGACGGGTAATCCGAATAATTCCTGTTTCGTAAAGATGAACTTGGGGCTTTTGAATAGCAGCAATTTCTAGTAGATTGAAGGTAGCAGGATATAAAAACAAAAACGAGATCGCTGATAGCACCCAAACAAATTCTTGCACTCCTGGCACTCCTTGTACCTGCCAAAGTTGCAAACCATCATAGCGGTGTCCAAAAAAGTAAATAATTAATATTACAGCCAACGGGAGGCTAACTAATGCAAAGAGAATGCGATAAAGCCTTGGGCCAATGTATTTTTCTGCCCAAGGGCGTAAAGCAGCGCCTCCACTGTGAGCGATCACAAAAACTATTTGTAACGCCAGTATGACAAAATGACTAGGTGTCAACCAAGAAATCAGCAGCATATTACACGGGTGAAATAATTTAAAGAAAATCGAACTCAGTACAACCAATACCACAAAGTATTCCAAAGGAGACTTTAGTCAAGATGTTGTGCCACTGTCTTTTTCGAGTCAAGCTTTCAAGTTTAATATGCAACAAATCATCACTGGCTGATTGTTGCCCAAGCTGATTTGTTGTGTGCATCCGCTCCTTTTAAAGTTTGTGGTTTGAGCCTTATGTCTGACCTTCCTTTCACTTTAGATCAATTACGTATTCTGAAAGCGATCGCTCAAGAAGGAAGCTTCAAGCGTGCCGCCGATAGTCTTTACGTCTCGCAACCTGCGGTGAGTTTGCAAGTTCAAAATCTCGAACGGCAGCTAGATGTCCCCTTATTCGATCGGGGAGGACGACGCGCCCAATTAACCGAAGCAGGGCATTTACTCCTAAGCTACGGGGAAAAAATCCTCAGTCTGTGTCAAGAAACCTGCCGCGCGATCGAGGATTTACAAAATCTCCAAGGCGGTACTTTGATTGTCGGTGCTTCTCAAACGACTGGCACTTATCTTTTGCCCAGAATGATCGGAATGTTCCGACAAAAATATCCCGATGTGGCAGTGCAATTACACGTCCACTCTACCCGACGGACAGCTTGGAGTGTCGCTAACGGACAAGTTGATCTGGCAATTATCGGCGGTGAAATTCCGGGTGAACTATCAGAATCTTTAGAAGTTATTCCTTACGCTGAAGACGAACTAGCGCTGATTTTACCTGTCTTTCATCCCTTTGCAAAACTGGAAAAAATTCACAAAGAAGACTTATATAAATTACAATTCATTGCCTTAGATTCCCAATCGACTATTCGCAAAGTAATTGACCAAGTGCTATCACGCTGTGAGATTGATACCAGACGTTTTAAGGTTGAAATGGAACTAAATTCCATTGAAGCAATTAAAAATGCTGTGCAATCTGGTTTGGGGGCTGCCTTTGTCTCAACTAGTGCGATCGCTAAAGAGTTACAAATGGGCGTTCTGCACTGTGCCAACATTGAAGGCGTCGTCGTCAAACGGACACTGTGGCTGATTTTTAATCCTAATCGGTATAGATCCAAGGCCGCAGAAGCTTTTAGTCGGGAAATTTTGCCCGAATTTGCTAATCCTGGATGGAATCAAGATGTGTTAATATTGGCACAAAAAAGCATCGTGGTAAGTACTTTGGATGGAGCAACGCCCATCTCATCCGGCGAAGGCTAAAATCAGGTCATTTGTCCTTTGTTTTTTGGTAAACGACCAATGACCAAATAATTCGTAACACTCGCCAAACGCGAGAAGCAAGCTACGTAATTCGTAATTCGTAATTATTAACCCATCGCTGTTCGTGCAGAGTGCTGTAGGCAAGCCAGAGGTTAGACATCACTTAAAAAGTTTCCTGTTCCTGATAAAGAAATTTAGTTTCTATGTAATCTGAATGAAGTAATTACGAATTATTAATTATGAATTATTTTAAATAATCACGAAAATGGAAGTTTACTGCACTCGTCCCCGTTGCCCACGCCCACAAAACTATTTTGTCGATTTAGATGATATTACGACGCTGAGAACAATGCAGCAGAAGTACTGTACTACCTGCGGTATGCCACTGATGCTAGATGGTCGATATGTGACAACGAAGCTGCTCGGCAGGGGCGGGTTTGGAGCAGCCTTTTTGGCACGCGATCGCCGAATACCTGGAATGCGTCAATGCGTAGTTAAGCAGTTTCAACCAGCCGGTAATTTAAGCCCAACTCAATTGCAACAAGCACAGCTGATGTTTGAGAGAGAGGCGGAAGTTTTAGCACAACTTGGTAACGATCACGAGCAAATTCCTGATTTATTTGCCTTCTTTCCAGTAATAGTTAATGGCTTGCAAGCAGGACAGCAAGACCAATTTTTTTACTTGGCACAAGAATACATTGATGGGCAAAACTTAGAGGAAGAATTAATTCAAAATGGCAAATTTTCTGAGCAGCAAGTGTTGGAGGTGCTGCAAGAAATCCTGAAGGTGCTAAAGTTTGTCCATGATCGAGGCATTATCCACAGAGACATCAAACCTTCTAACATCATGCGTCGTCGTGATGGTAAACTTTTTTTACTCGATTTTGGTGCAGTTAAACAAGTAACAAACGCTGCACTTGGTTCTGCGGCTTCTTCCACAGGAATTTATTCTATGGGATTTGCACCACCTGAGCAGATGGCTAGGGGTCAAGTATTCCCATCTACGGATTTATACTCATTGGCTGTAACTCTAGTTACTTTGTTGACAAATCAGGAAGCAATTGAATTATTTGATGCTTATAGCAACCAGTGGAAATGGCGAACGCAAGTGACTGTCAACCCTCGCCTTGCTGACATTTTAGACAAGATGCTGCTACCTGCTCCTAATCAGCGCTTCCAGTCAGCCCAGGAGGTTTTAGATGCACTTAACTCACAGCCTCAAGCCCCTACACAACTTAATTCGGCTTCTGTAACACCTTCTGTAACACTTTTGCCACAACCACAACCAGCCAAAAGTTCTAGTCCCGTCGTCCCCCAGCGTTCATCAACTCAACCAGTGTTTTCTACACTGGAATTATTAGGTGGGGCGGCATTTAGTGGATTTGAGGGTGCATTGATCGCGATCGCCCTCTTCAGTCTAGTAAAATCACCAATAGCTACTTTCATTGTCGCATCTGTAATTTTGGGGATACTGATATTTGTCCAAACCAGGCGGTGGATTGAAAAGTTCGATTTATTAATTATTCCGGCAATTACTTTTGCGATTATTTTTTTTATCCCCTTTTTACAAGGAGGTATTGGCATTCAGGCAGTAGTTGTTTTAGCAGTTGCAGCAGGCTTAGTAACTATTTCATTAACAGCCGTATTTCGACTTATTTATAATTTATTATCTCTCTTGCTTTAAAAAAAACCTGGTGCTAACAGCTATCTATGTCTCAGAAAAACGAAACACTTAGCCTTTTCTTAGCCGCTGTCATCACCATTGGCTTCATCTTTGGTGGCTTATGGTTTTTGATGGAACGATGGGCGCAAATAAATGGAACTGTTCCTAAACCTTCAGAGACTGGCAACACAAGCAACACAAGCAATCCCCTAAACCAGTTTGTCAACAGATGTAACGTGGCAAATCTCCCAGAGGGGACATTCAACTATGGTGGTAGCACAACCTGGGCACCCATCCGTAAAGAGGCAGACTCCGTTCTGCAAAGCCTGTGTCCTCGGTTTATTTTACGCTACACTCAACCTCCGTCAGGTCAACCAGGATCAGGAACTGGCATTCGGATGTTGATAGATAATCAACTAGCTTTTTCTCAATCTTCTCGCTCAGTTAAAGCTGAAGAAAATGCAGAAGCTAAACAAAAAGAATTTAGTTTAAAAGAAATTCCGGTGGCAATTGATGGTATTGCGATCGCAGTTAACCAGAGTCTCAATATCCCTGGCTTAACTGTCGCCCAACTCAAAGACATCTACACAGGCAAGATTACCAACTGGCAAGAAGTCGGTGGGCTAAATTTACCAATTACAGTCTACTCTCGCAGCAAAGAAGCTGGGGGTACAGCAGAGTTTTTTGTCGAAAATATTTTAAATAAAGAGAATTTTGGGACTAACGTTAGTTATATTAACACCACCACTGAAGCGGTACGAAAAGTAGCTGCAAGTCCTGGAGGAATTTACTATGCTTCTGCCCCAGAGATTGTACCTCAGTGTATGATTAAGTCCATACCACTAGGGCGCACAAGCGGTCAATTTGTGCCTCCCTACCAAGAACCCTTTATACCTCCATCTGAATGTCCTAATAAACGTAATCAGTTGAATAGTCAAGCATTTCGGAGTGGAGACTATGCAATTACCCGCAATTTATTTATAATCGTTAAACAAAATAATCAAACAGATCAGCAAGCTGGAGAAGCTTATGCAAATTGGCTGCTGACACCTCAAGGTCAAGAACTGATCGAAAAAGCTGGATTTGTTAGACTTAAATGATCAAAGTGGTTAGATTTAGCAAAATAATCAAATTAGGACTTACGCAAAAACTCTCTTAAACTCTTATTTCTCAGTGTTATCTGCCTCTGGAGTAGTTCGTTTTTTATCTCAAGACCTAAGTTCTACAAATAATAAACATTTTTACTTTATTCAAATTTGTTCATGTCCCAAAAGAATGAAACCACAGTTTTAGCCTTGGCTCTGTTGCTGACAGTTGGAATAATTGGCGGTGGTTTTTGGTGGTTTACTAACAACTCTGGTTTCAAACTTGGTAATACTCCAAATCAGGAGACAGGTAGCAATCCATCCTTACAAGACCGCATTAGTTTTGGGGAAAAATCCTTGACTCCGGGTGAAATTTCTCCAGTTAAAAAATCGGGAGTACAGGCGATCGCTGCTAAAAGTTATGATCAGGCGATCGCCAATTTCACAGCTGCCCTAAAACTCAACCGTAACGATCCAGAAGCGTTGATCTTTCTTAACAATGCCCGAATCAAATCTTCAAAGAGCTACACCATTGTGGCTTCTGTACCAATAGGCACTGACCCGAATACTTCTTTAGAAGTTTTACGTGGTATCGCTCAAGCCCAAAATGAAATTAATACCTCTGGGGGAATCAAAGGAGTGCCGTTGAAGGTAGGGATAGCTAACGACAACGACAATCCAGAAATAGCCAAGCAAATCGCTTCCAGCCTAGTCAGCAATTCAGAAGTATTAGGTGTAGTTGGGCCGATTACTAGCGATTCCACCTTAGCCGCAGGTACTATTTATACTTCTGGAAAACTTGTAGCAATTTCCCCTACCAGCACATCTGTAAAAATTTCTAACTTTAGCCGCTACGTTTTTCGCACGGTTCCCAGTGATTTTATCGCTGCTAGAAGTTTGGCCAACTATATGGTGAAAACCTTGCAGAAAAAAAATGCCGCAGTTTTCTTTAATTCTCAGAGTAACTATAGCCAGTCTTTAAAGTCTGAGTTTGTTTCATCTGTTTTACTGGAGGGTGGACAGGTATCCAGCGAATTTGACTTATCCAAGGTGGATTTTAGTGCGGCTAAAAGTGTAGAACAAGCAACTAAACAAGGTGCAGAAGTGTTGATGTTAGCTGCTAACGCTGAAAGTTTGGATAAAGCGCTGCAAGTAGTTCAAATTAACCAGAAACGGTTAATTCTACTCTCTGGAGATGATGTTTACACCACCAAAACTTTAGAAATTGGCAGACAGCAAGCTGCGGGGATGATACTAGCAGTTCCGTGGCATATTGATGGCGATCGCAAGTCAGATTTTCCCCAGAAATCTCGGCAGTTATGGGGTGCTGATGTGAGTTGGCGAAGCGCCCTCAGCGATGATGCCACTGTAGCTTTGATTGCGGCATTAGAACGCAATCCCACGCGATCTGGAGTTCAAGAAGCACTAACTTCCTCTGAGTTTTCTGCCACTGGCGCTTCTGGTACAATTCGGTTTTTAGCATCAGGCGATCGCAATGCCCCAGTCCAACTTGTAAAAATCGTTCCTGGTTCTCGTTCCCGCACTGGTTATGACTTTGAACCAGTGCGCTCGTCAGCAATAAAAAATTAAAAATTAACCAATAGTTAACCTGGAAAAACTCTCAACATGGGAAATTCAGCTTTATGGGCAATACTTTCGTTTCTTGATGAGTATTCCCATAGAGCAAACCTAAGATTTTACACGCTTGTTTCTGCCATCAGGCAAAAAACTGAGCCAATAAAATTCTGTATGGTTAGTGAGAAATCCGGGTAATACTGCCCTGACTATTTAATAAACTTTGCCTTTCCTTAACTTGTCATTAATTTTCAGGTAACAAAATACAGAAGTGGGGATTTTTAGCACCTGGTTAGGTAGTGCAGTCTTGAGGTTTTTTCAAGTAAGTAACTGCCGAACCCAGACGGCTAATGGACAAGTGGTTTAATACCTTGTCCCTTGTGAAGAAAATCAAGAATTAAGAGCAAAATTATGCTGAATACAACACCTTTAAAAAGGTTATTGCAAGCAACCGCAGTACTTGGTTTCGCTATGCTTGCAGTTATTGGCACAGATCCTGCTCAGGCTGTTAATTTGAAAACATTTAATATTTCGGGAAATTTTGCTCCTACGCCTCTTGATGGTTCAGTAGGGCTACCTGTGAATTTAGTAAATGCTTCTTTTAATGGGACTTACACAGTGGATCTGGATCAATTACCCGCTTCTAGTTCTTTTGTAGATTTGACAAGTTGGACTCTCAACTTAGTTAATGATAATACTGTTTTGCGAACATTATCCAACAGTTTAGCTGGCAATACAGCTTACATTGAAGAGAACATACTTGCTTTTGCAGACGCAGGCTTATTAACAGAGCAAAACAAGAATTTGTACAGTTTTGAACTGTATTTTGACAAGAATTTTACAGGTCTGGGTAGTACCACTGATGGAAAATTTTTGGACAACAGCGACTTTGGAAGTGTGCAAAGCTCCGGCATTACTGCCGTTACTTTCGCTAAAAGTGAGCCTGTTCCTGAACCTGGAAATTTTGGTGGAATAGTAGTTGTTGGTACTATCGCTTTGTGGCTGAAAAGAAAGCAAAAAGCTTAAGTAGCGGCATAACTTTGCTTATGCTCAACGGTGTTAAGTTTTTCGGAATTTCGGAACAAATAAAACACGGCGTCAGCAAACTACCTATTTTAAATCAATGAAACGCTTGCAGTAGATGAATGACGAATTACAAATTACGCATAGCGATATTAGCGAGATAAAAATTACCAAGGAGATGTGCTTTGAAACGATTTACAAAGTTCTATTTTGCTCTAACATTTTTGCTACTACCGTCCTCGATCATACCGTCGATGTTTCTCGGCTCGGCGATCGCAGAGGATTCCTCTCCACACGAAGCAAACTCAACCATCAGAAATCAGCCAGATGCAGCGCCAGACGTGGTGCGATACTTAAATGATCCAGCCAAGGAACCCAATCTGCCGCCGAAGTTGCTCAAAAAACTGCTTCAGGAGCGGATTAAATACGTCTTCGTAATCTTTAACGAGAACCACTCCTTCGACAACGAGTATGGAACGTTGCCCGGTGTTAACGGACTCTACTCAGATGGACAAAAGCCTCGTGACCCAAAGAAAACGCCGGGCTTCACCCAAACCTACACAGATGCTAACGGCGTGAACGTCACAGTTCAGCCATTCCGGATTGGGTCTGAGCAGAACGCCAGCGCCGTTGATAGCGTTGACCACTCGCACATCGGACTTGCAACCAAGATCCACGTTGTGGACGGCAAGCCACAAATGGATCAGTTCGTCTACGACGAATACACACGCTTCGCGTCGAAGGGTGGAGCCGCCAACATTGCTGAGGGCAAGCAGTTTGCGCGTCTAGTAATGTCGCACATCGACTGCGACACCATTCCATTCTTCTGGAAGTGGGCTAGTCGTTTCACAGTCTTCGACAACATCTTTGCAACTGAAGACACGCCCTCAACCCCGAATGCAGTGGCGATGATCGCGGGACAGGCGGGTGAAACGCAGTGGGTCAAGCACGGTTCAAGCGGCAAATCTTACACCGTGGGCAGCCACACTGGCACGACGCAGGGTGTACCCCTGGTCAACGACCCACAGCCATTCTATGGCTCCCAGTTCGACACAACAACGAACAACAAGCAACCTGCTGGCACGAAAGAGAGCTACGCCGATAACAACATCTCCTCGAACCTGACCTTCGCCAGCCTGCCGCTCACCTTCCAAGGACGCAATATTCGGTCGGTCTTGGCTGGCAACAGGAATCCTTCATTCGATCTAGCCGACATCCAGCAGGATATTCCCTATATCCAGAAACTCCAGACTGAGCCTGTCAGTTGGCGCTGGTATCAAGAAGGCTACAATCTTGAGCCGACCGATACCAACGGGATCGCTTCCCACAATGCCTACGTCACCCATCACAACGGCGCACAGTATTTCGGCTATATTTCCAACACGCCGGAGGTGAGCAAAAATCTCCGTGGGCTTGGTGACTTATTTAGCGACATAGCCAACAATGCGCTGCCCAAAGGCGGCGTGTTTTACATTCGTGGCGGCTACACGAACCAGCAGGGTCTGAAGCCACCGATCACGAACCCCAAGACGCCTGCGGATGAGATCGCCGCGATTAATGCGGCGAAGTCGGGCGATGACGATCATCCGGGCTACAGCGATCGCCAACTCAGTGAGGGGATGGCGGCCAGGGCGATCAATGCGATCGTGTCAAATCCGAAGGTCTGGCAGCAGAGTGCTATCATCATTACCTACGACGAGTCCGATGGCTTCTACGACCATGTGCCACCGAGGATCTTGTCCTATGGGCCTGACGGGTTGCCACTCTCCCGTGGTGTCCGTGTACCACTGATCCTAATTTCACCCTACGCCCGGACGCACGCTGTCTCCCACGTCGAGGGCGATCACAACTCGGTGATCGAGACGATCAACACGATCTTTGATTTGCCTGCGCTTGCCAGCCTGCCCGATGAGGCACAGGCACTCGCTGCCGGCAACTCCCCGGAGTTCAACAAGTTCGGTCCGCCAGGATTTGAGCAGAAGTACCTCGGACCACGAGACATCAATTCGCCGATCACCGACAGCCTGCTGTCGGGCTTCGATCCGAAGCGTCTGCTAGGCATCTCGCCGCCACTGCCAGCCTCCTTTGCGAAGATTCCAGATAGCGTTGTGAACACACTACCGCACTACGGTGGTGAAGGCTGCCGAGCGATCGGGATCACGCCGGAGGACAAGCGCCAGGGGATAGTCAACAAAATCCCCAAGGGCTTCAACCCACTACCAAGTACTTATCCAGCAGCTAACCCTTAAAGTGCTGTGTGCTGAGTAAAAAAGTGAGATTTCCCACTCAGCACCCTTCAATATCCCTGACTTTTCATGGTATCTGGAAAACCTCTCTCTAAATCTCTCTCCTAAAAGGAGAGAGACTTTGAATTTTCCCCCTTAGAGTGCCGGGAAGGGAGTTAGGTTTTTCGTGGGCTTTTCCACATGAACTGAATTGTCAGTTCAATATCCTGGTTTTTCGACATTCCTTAAGGAGAATTCATGCGCTTTGTGTTAGTCTTCGTGACTCTGCTTGGTGTCTGCTGCTCGATTTCCCCCGCTCAGGCAGGTTCGGTGATTAAACGTGTGAAGGAACACAATGTGGTTCGCTGTGGCAGCGTCGAGCGGACAGGTCTGGCAACTGAAGCCGAATCAGGTGGCTGGAGTGGTCTCAACGTCGATATCTGCCGTGCGATCGCTGCCGCCGTCCTCGGATCTTCTGACCGCATCGAATATCATCAGTACGAGACGCCGAAGGACTTCGACGCTGTGCGTAACCAGCAGGATGATGTATACTTCCTTACAGGCTCGGAGATTGAGGAGCAGAAGCTGGCTGGTAAACTGCTGCCTGGTCCGACTGTCTTCGTAGAATCCAATGCGGTGATGGTGGCATCCACCTCGGCTGCACACCATGTCAGCGACTTGGCCGGAGAAAGCATCTGCTTCATGATTGGCAGTTCAGTCGAGCGGAGCCTCACAGCTTACTTCGGTGCGCTCCACAAGAACTGGTTCCGTCGGGCATTCTCTGAGGATGGGGAGATGATTGATACATACAACGTGCAAAATTGCCACGAGATCGCTGGTGAAATCACGACCCTTGCAAATATCCGCCTCGACTCTGGGGTGAACCGATTATCGAGCCGCATCCTCCCGGAGTCGCTGACGACTTTTCCGGTAATCGCTGCCACCGGAACCGAGGACGCTCAGTGGTCTGCGATCGTCGCGTGGACAGTGCATACATTGATCAACGCCGAAAGACCGGAAACACCCTGGTATGCAGGCGGTGCTGGGGCGATGCCGATTTCTGCACCAGAACTCGGTCTTGATAAGGAGTGGCAACAACGAGTTCTCACATCTGTAGGTAACTATGGCAACATCTTTGATCGCCATCTGGGGAAAGGCTCACTACTCAAGCTTGATCGCGGATTAAATACGAACCATTTCCGAGGAGGACTTCTTCTAAGCCCATTCCTCGAATAATTTCAACCAAGAATAAATGTTTTTAATTTTGAATTTTGAATCGTTAATATAACTTGGCTTTTAAAGTAGTTAGAAGTGAGGATTTGTCAGAATTCGTTAATAAAACACCCGTTCTCCAAATACAATCTCAAGTAGCAAGCACCTATCAAGTCAAGCACTTGTATTGAATCGACGCGCGGGTAATTTACTATGTCCCAAAAAAACGAAATACCTATTCTTGTCTTATCCATCCTAATCACGGTCGGGCTAGTAGCTGGCGGTTTTTGGTGGTTCAGCAAAAAGTCTGGTCTTGAGCTAAATACAATTAATTCTGGTAACATCAAAACGCCCCAAACTGCATCAGAACAAGCTAGTGGCAAGATTTTCACCTCAGTACAGGATGTTCCTACAGGATTATTTAATTACGGAGGCAGTACATCTTGGGCACCGATTCGACTAGTAGTTGATCCAGCAATTCAAGCGGCGCGACCAGAGTTTCGGCTGCGTTATGTAGAACCTAGCAATGCATCTCCTGGTTCTGGTACTGGTATCCAGTTGCTGATAGACGGTCAATTAGCTTTTGCCCAGTCGTCCCGACCAGTTCTAGATCAGGAATTAAGCCGTGCCCAGCAGCGTGGGTTCACTTTAAAACAAATTCCTGTAGCAATTGATGGTTTGGCGATCGCAGTTAACCCGACTATCAACATACCTGGACTAACGATAGACCAGTTAAAGTCAATTTACATAGGCAAAGTTAATAATTGGAGCCAGGTGGGCGGCCCCAATATTCCGATTAAGCCTTATTCCCGCCGTATTGCTGATGGCGGTACGGTTGAGCTTTTTGTCCAAGACATCTTGGGTGGTCAAGCTTTCAGCTCCAATGTGGAATTTATCTCCACAACCACCCAAGCCTTGCAAAAATTAGCTGGTAGTCCTGGTGGTATCTATTACGCTTCTGCCCCAGAGGTGATTCCTCAATGCTCAATCAAAGCCTTGCCGTTGGGGCGGACGCAAGGGACATATATTGCTCCTTACCAAGAACCTTCTGTCCTCCCGTCGGAATGTCCTGGTAAACGGAACAAATTGAACATTGAGGCTTTCCAATCAGGAAAATACCCGATTACCCGCAATCTGTTTGTGGTGGTCAAACAGAATGGTCAGACTGAGCAGCAAGCAGGTGTCGCTTACGCCAACTTACTGCTAACTCAGCAGGGACAGGAACTGATTACCCAAGCTGGGTTTGTCAAAATTCGCTGACACTGCGATCCACTCAAGGCAGAGTGGCGAAAATCGCCGCTCTGAACTGTGCTTTAACCAGCTCTATTAATTGACTCTGCTGGCAAGCATATTAGATTATCCCCTTGAGTGAGGATTAAGCCGCGTTGACGCAGCTTGCCCATCAAGCGGGTGACGGTGACACGAGTGGAACCAATCGCGCTACCAATTTGGGCATGGGTGAGGGGAAAAGGCAGACAATAACCGCGAATCACATCTGGATCAGTGTCGCTCATTGCTGGCTCTCCATATTCCTCAATCAACAATGTGAGAAATCCTAAGAGTCGGTCAATTGTGCGGCGTTGTCCCAAGGCACTCAGCCACAGTAGCTTACGCTGGTGCTGATACCTAAAGGCATCCATAACTTCACGACGGAAGTGAGGCCAATTATCTAGGTCGTGCCAATACATCCACAGCACCGCAGTTTGGTCAACATGGGCGTAAGCCTGGAGTGTAAATGGTGATTGAGCAACAATTTCAAATGGCTGTCCCGCTCCCACAAAACCCAAGAACGCTTCTTCTGGGGTTCTGTTGATTCGTCGAGACGTTAACTGACTAGCAGTCGCACTAACTTGTGCGGTTCCTACCATGCGGATCGCACCCCTTTGCACTAAATATAGCAATCCAGGTCGAGCTGGAATGCGCTCATCTTTGCTAAAGGTGCGGCAGCGGTAGTGTTCTTGAGCCCAGTCAAGAATTCGTTGCCAAGTCAAAAAAGGCCGTGATGCCTCAGAAAAGGAGGATTGAGATTGCATAGGTAACAAAGAGCGATCGGCTGAAAACAAAGACGTGTAAATAAAAAGGTGCAAGGAGTGTCTTTGTGTTGGCGAGGCAGGCTTAACGCCCAACAGCGCCAGCCATACAAAGAATAGAAAGCAAATTACTCTCTACTCTTTTGTTATACTTCCTACTGTACAATGATGGTAGTAAAGTTTACTTACTATTCATCGATTATTCATCAAATTTTATCCTCTTCTCATTTTTCTTCATCTAAATTTAACTTATACCGCAAGATAGATGATAAAAATTTAGAAAATATATTTTACATGGTTATTTAAATAAAATTACGTGCATCATAAATTACTAGATAGCAAATATACATCAATCAAACAGCTACTATATAGTTATTTAATAAATATCTTAAGTATTGATACTTATGAAATAAAAAACACAATCATAAAAAATGAAGAAAAGAATCTATATAAAGGTAGAGATAATAGTAGAGTTTTGTATATTTCAGGTGTGGCTCTGCGACTGTCAAAATCTCAGAATCGAAAAGCTATGGAGCTTGCCAGTGCGATCGCCTCAGATGTATCAGGGATCTGTAGGGGCATTTTTAGTATCCAAGTAGTTCCCCCTGGTTGGATACATTTTGAATTGACTCACTCCACGTTAGCGACTTGGTTACAAAGTCTGGTAGTGGGGAGTTTAGGGGGAGACAAGGGAGACAAGGGGAATAACCCATGCCCCATGCCCCATGCCCAATGCCCCATGCCCAATGCCCCATACTTCTCTACGAGAGGCTACGCCAATGACAACGCTACTTCGACGCCGCTCAGTACAAGTCAGTACAAGTGCTCAATGCCCAATACTTCTCTACGACAGGCTACGCCAACGACAACGCTCAGTACAAGTGCCCAATGCCCAATGCCCAATTCGTTATTTGCTGTTCAATATGCCCATGCACGCTGCTGTTCGCTAGTGTTGCTGGCTCACCGAGAGGGATTGATTCAACTTAGAAAACCTGTTCCAAATGCTAGTCCAGCTTTTTGGAGTGTTATCGCCCCCAACCCCATATCTTGGCTCAACTGTGATGGAACACTGCGGTTAAATCACCCAGATGAGCGTCAGCTAATTGCCGAGTTAGTACAAGTGGTAGATAACATAAAATGCCCTGATATTAGCGGTTCTGTGAAATGGGAAAAAATAGCGCTGAATTTGAGCCAAGCTTTTGAAAAGTTCTGGTCTAATTGCCGGATCTGGGGTGAAGTGAAAATTACGTCACCAGAGGTAGCCCAAGCCAGACTTGGATTGCTGATGGCTACTCAGTCAGTATTAAGATATGTGCTAGAGGAACATTTGGGGGTTTTTGCGCCCTTGGAGCTATAAATAGGTAATGTGGCTTAGTACAACATTTCCGAAATTGTTAGTTTTTTTAAACGCAGAGGGGAGGCAGCGCGTTGCGTATTTTCCCACGCCACTCCCTCCAACGGAGGGAACCTCCGCAAGGGGGTGGTTCCCCGTTGTAGCGACTGCCGTCACGCTGAGGGAAGCGCAGAGGGGCGCTGAGAATTCACTATGAATTTATGAAGTTCTGTAGTTAGGCAGAAAATAAAAACTTTTATCACAGCTATTGACTCAATGCATCACCTCGGCTACATTAGCAAGTGTGTGAGGAGCGAACCAGCAGGGACACCGAGACGAAACACGGCCAGTCGTCGGTGTCCTTTCTGATTTATATGGGTTAGGTTTCAAAAAGTGCCCTGACTACAGCAAAAACTTTTCAATTGCTACTGCTGCTCCGTCTTCCTCTACACTAGGAGCTACCCACTGCGCGATCGCTTGCACTCCTGCTGGTGCGTTACCCATAGCTACACCAAGTCCAACATATTCCAGCATTTCTATATCATTGAAGTTATCGCCAATCGCCATAACGTTGGCTAACTGTAATCCCAGCAATTCTTCGGCTAGGTAACGCACAGCAGTTCCCTTATTCACAGAGGCGTTAGTTGCTTCAAAAAAGGTAGCAACAGATGTTGTCAGATAAAGTTCGGCAGGTGTGTATTGACGGCGCAAATTCCCCAATAGCTGGTTGATCACATCAGTGTCATCAGACAAAGCAAGAATTTTTGTCGGTTCATTGGTTAAGGTTTGGCGCAAATCACCCACGGGAATCGGGATAACACCAGAACGTTCTGCATAAATTTGGGTTTCTCTAGTTAACTCACGGACGTATAGCTGATCATTGATGTAAAAGTGGACAGATAGAAGCGATCGCAATTCAGGTTGTTCAAAATAGTCGATTAGCTGGTGGGCAATTTCCCTGGAAACAACCCAATGGCGATGAATTTTTTGGGTAATTGGGTCTTGAATCCAGCCTCCTTGATAAGCCATTAATGGTAGAGTAGAGCCGATATCTTGGTGAAAGCGCAAGGCGGAACGATACATTCTACCTGTAGCGATCGCCACTTGAATTCCTCGTGCTTGGGCGGCAATAATCGCTTGCTTTACACCTGTACTGACGGTGTTAGACTCTCCAGCGATTGTGCCATCTATATCCAAAACTAGTAGTTTAATGTCTTTTGCAGCAGCCTGATGATCAGTAGATGCCAAATGTGTGGCAGATGCTTTCTGCATGATTTCCTAGATTTTAAGTTTCAATAAGAGGTTAACAGGCTCTAGCAAGCAGTGGGGAGTAGTAGAAAAAATTCGGTTCTCTAGTCACTTACGTACTTATAGATACCTATTAAAAGTTGGTTGTCCTGGGCTTACGTACTAAAACTGTAAATACGTAGACATCACTTTGTCTAAAATTATATGCAAGAGCAATTAGGGGCTGGCAAATAAAAAATACTCAACTAGGATTGGGTAATTTATTTGTTGGAAGTCCCTTAGTACGCAAAAACGGCGCTATTGTTGCCAAAGCCAAGCTGAACGAGCATCTGAAATTGCTAAAATAGCGCTATGTCTGAAACTTTCACTCCTGCAACCGCAACACGCCCCACGTTCATCCTCGTCGATGGACACTCCCTTGCTTATCGTTCATACTTTGCTTTCGCTAAAGGGCGAGATGGAGGACTGCGTACCCAAACGGGGATTCCTACCAGTATATGTTTTGGTTTTGTGAAGTGCCTGCTAGAGGTAATGGCAACACAACAGCCCCAAGCAATGGCGATCGCTTTTGATTTGGGTGAGGCAACTTTTCGCCACGAAGCTGACGAGACTTATAAAGCCGATCGCCCGGAAACCCCAGAAGACTTCATTCCCGACTTAGCAAACCTGCATGAGTTGCTCAATGGCTTCAATCTACCATTTTTTACTGCCCCTGGTTTTGAGGCAGATGATGTTTTGGGAACCTTAGCACAGCGAGTAACTGCTGCTGGGTATAGGGTGAAGATTCTTACGGGCGATCGCGATTTATTTCAACTGATCGACTCTGACAAAGAAATCACTGTTCTGAATTTTAGTCCAGATGCCCTCAAGCGCTCTACAAATAGCATCACGGAATTTGAAGCAGCACAAGTCAAAGAAAAAATGGGCGTTTTACCTTCACAAATTGTTGATTTCAAAGCTCTTTGTGGCGATAAATCAGATAATATTCCTGGAGTCAAGGGAATTGGTGAAAAGACAGCAGTTCAGCTGCTAAATACCTATGGTTCTCTTGATCATATTTATGATGCCTTAGATGAAATTAAAGGCGCAACTCAGAAAAAACTCGCAAGTGGTAAAGAAGATGCCGATAAGTCTCGCTATTTGGCAACCATAGTTTTAGATGTTCCGATAGAATTTGATTTAGAAGGTTGCAAATTAAAAGGGTTTGATACAAGCGTCTTATCACCAATTTTAGAAAAGTTAGAATTCAAGTCTTTTTTAGGCAAAATCAACAACCTTCAACAACGTTTTGGTGGCAAGATTGAAGAAAAACAAGAAGCCAAAATAGATGCAATTAATCTCAACTCTAGTAACTCAGAATTTAGTGCTGATGAAGATAATGATTTGTGGTTTTTCAGTGCTAGTGATACAGCAGCAGTTCCACAACAATCTACTTCTCCACTTACACCACGCATTATCAATACCGAAGCCAAACTAACTGAGTTAGTGAAACTTTTGCAAAAATTCACTAATCCAGAGACTCCCATTGCTTGGGATACTGAAACCACCGATTTAGAACCAAGAGATGCTGATTTAGTAGGAATTGGTTGCTGTTGGGGAACGCAACCAGATGAGGTAGCCTATATTCCTGTGGGACACAAAACTGGGGAAAATTTGCATAAAGATTTGGCGCTAGAAGCATTACGCCCAATTCTTGAAAGTGCCGATTATCCCAAAGCTCTACAAAATGCCAAATTTGACCGCTTAGTTCTAAGGTGTCAAGGAATTAATTTGGTAGGAGTAGTGTTTGATACCATGCTAGCAAGTTACATTCTAAATCCAGATTCTAGCCATAATTTGATGGATTTGGGGCAGCGATATTTGGGATTGATAGCTAAAAGTTATTTAGATTTAGTTCCTAAAGGCAAAACCATCGCGGATATAGACATTCCCGCCGTAGCAGATTACTGCGGTATGGATGGTTATTCTACCTTTGGCTTAGTGCCAAAATTGCGTGAGGAACTGGAGAAATTTCCAGCTTTATCTAGGCTATTAGTGGAAGTGGAACAGCCACTAGAAGCCGTTTTAGCCCAAATGGAATATACAGGCGTTCGGATTAATTCAGCTTATTTGCAAGAACTTTCGCAGCATTTAGAAACTGAGTTAGCCAGGTTAAAAGAGAAAGCAACTGAAATAGCTGGGGAAAATTTTAACTTGGGTTCTCCGAAGCAAATGAGCCAAATTTTGTTTGAAAAGTTGGGGTTAAGTACTAGACATTCTCGTAAAATTCAAACGGGCTATTCTACAGATGCAGCAACACTAGAAAGACTTCAAGAAGATGATAACACTGGATTTGTTGAGGCGATCATTGAGTATCGGACCCTATCTAAATTAAAGTCTACTTATGTTGATGCATTACCTGCATTAGTGCGTCCAGATACCCAACGCGTGCATACTGATTTTAATCAAGCAGCAACATCAACTGGTAGGTTATCTTCTTCTAATCCAAATTTACAAAATATTCCCATTCGTACAGCTTTTAGTCGCCAAATTCGGAAGGCGTTTTTGCCAGAAGCTGGTTGGTTAATGGTGGCTGCTGATTATTCACAAATTGAATTGCGGATTTTGGCTCATTTGAGTCAAGAGCCGATATTAGTGCAAGCATATCAGCAAAATGAAGATGTTCACACTGTTACCGCGCGGTTAGTGTTTGAAAAAGAAAATATTACATCAGAAGAACGAGGTATGGCAAAAACTATCAATTTTGGCGTGATTTATGGAATGGGTTCTCTAAGGTTTTCCCGCTCAACTGGGATAGATAAGACCATTGCCAACGAGTTCATTAAGCGGTTTAATGAAAGATATCCGAAAGTTTTTGCATATTTGGAGCGAGTGAAAAAAGAAGCGATCGCTCTTGGTTATGTAGAAACTATTCTCGGTCGCCGTCGTTATTTTGACTTTACTAATAACAGTTTACGTAAATTAAAAGGCAGTAACCCAGAAGATATTAATCTGAGTAAATTGAAGAATTTGGGTGCTTATGATGCAGGTTTACTACGCTCTGCTGCTAATGCACCAATTCAAGGTTCCAACGCTGATATTATCAAAATTGCAATGGTGAGACTGCATGAAGTTTTGAAGAACTATCAGGCGCGTTTATTGTTACAAGTTCACGATGAATTAGTGTTTGAAATCCCCCCTCAGGAGTGGGAAGAATTACAACCGCAAATTAAGTCGGTGATGGAAAACGCAGTCCAGTTGAGTGTGCCGTTACTGGTGGATGCGCGTGTTGGTGATAATTGGATGGAGACGAAGTAAGTTGAACTATGACGCGAGCATCTCACTTTCGTAGAAAGCGTAAACCTCACCCCAGCCCTCTCCTTACTAAGGAGAGGGAGCAGGAATCTTCTTTCCCCTATGGTGTAGTATATTTGCTTTCACTGAGATGCTCCCACTTGTGACAAGGCTTTTAGCTAGAAAAGTGTCAATTAGTTTAGATAAAATTATCAAGAGTCAATACTTTTGACTCTTGATGATGGATTAAGCAATAGTTAAGAGTTAAGAGTTAAGCGCCACGCTTCAGCGCCACTTCTACCTGCTGTAACTCCTTATCTAAACGATTTTTGAGTTTTTCGGGTACAGGACGATTTGGGTAAGAACTGTAGTGTCCAGCTAGAGAGTTGAGGGCTGTTCGCATGGTTGTAAAGGAGCCAAGACCAGAAACAGAGTTAACTCGCTGATAGCGAGCTGAAAAGTCAGTAATTTTTTGACGCGTTTCTGCTTGAACTGCTGCTTTTTCTGGTGAATCTTGTGAGAGTTCCAGAGCTTGTCTCATAATATTGACCACAGCTAAGGTGTCTTGGCGATAATCCCCAGTCAAACTATCTGGACTGCCAGAACAGCCCATTAAGCCGATAGCTACAACCAAAACCAGCGCAAGCAAACGCGACCAATAGCGCTTCATATGCATTAAGTAAAAGAATACGTAAATTAATGTCCATCCTATCTTGAATTGGTATCTTGGGGATCAATTTAGTTAGGAGTGGGGGAGTAGGCTTGCCGTGAACGTAGCCGAATGGGAGTAGGGACGACTCCATAACCTGCAATTATGTCTGTAGTCCAGTGGACTCCTAAATATAAGCGGCTGATACCAAAAGTAGTATCAAATGCAAAAGCTTCTCGCTCCAATACCTCTTCAGCCAGTTTTGCTAAACCAAAAAGGATGAGCAGACAACTAGCAAGTCCGACAATACCAATTGTGGCAATTAAGGGAGCTAAACGAAGATGTATATAACGCAACCAGAAATTAGAAACTTGTCGGAGCATGCTTTAATGTTACTCATCGTTAGAAGGCGTAACCACGATTAGTCTTCTCTGCTTTAGAGGTTGTTAGAAAAGTATTTTTGGTAACATCAAAGCCTCAGAAACCTAGCCCCCCTTCACACCCCTTCACAAGGCAAGGGAATTTCAAATTATGTCTCTGGCTTACCTCACCCTCAATCCCTCTCCGATATATTGGAGAGGGAAGCTAGAGACTTGCATTTTATTTAATCCACGTTCCTAAAGAGGAATTTTTCATCAAAATTTTTACCTACCTTAAAAGGGCTACTCTTAACTCCTAATTTTTTGATAAAGAGTATCCCGTTGTTGATAAGGTCTTCCTAAAGATGCGATCGCAAATTGCAAAGTTTCCACTTCCATACATGTACCACCCAAAGCACCTGCCATTGTGGTAATATGTTCCTCCATTAATGTGCCGCCCATATCGTTGCAACCCCAAACTAAGGCTTCGGTTGCACCAGCAAGCCCCAGTTTTACCCAACTCTGCTGATGGTTAGGAATCCAATTACCTAAGTAAATTCGCGCCACAGCCCCTAGCAGTAGGGCATCACTCAAAATTGGTTGATCGCGCCCGACACGGCGACGTAAGGATTTGGGCGCTTCTTGTCCAACGAAAGGTAATAAAATAAACTCTGTGATGTTTGCTGGATATCCCTGATTGATGGCGGTTTTTTGGAGCGATCGCAATTTTTCTAAATGTCCAATTTGCTGCTCGTGGGTTTCAATATGCCCAGATAACATGGTGCTGGTGGTATGCAAGCCTAATTTGTGAGCTGTACTAACAATTTCTAGCCAAGTGGTTGTGTCAATTTTCTCTGGACATAGTATTCGCCTAACTTCATCGTCTAACACTTCAGCTGCTGTTCCCGGCATTGAGCCAACACCAGCATCGCGCAAAGCAGTAATCACATCAGCATATTCAAGTCCATCAAGTCTGGCGATAAATTCCACTTCCTGGGGAGAGAAAGCATGGAGATGTATCTGAGGAAATTCCTGTTTAATAGTTTCTACTACCTTGAGATAGTAGGGCAAAGATTTACCATTTATCTGCGCTTGTGGATTTAATCCCCCCTGCATACAGATTTCCGTCGCACCCCGTCGCACCGCATCTGTCGCTTTTTCCAAAATTTGCGCCGAATCTAACCAGTATGCACCGACATCACCATCATCTCGACGGAATGCACAAAAACTACAGTGTTGCTCACAAATATTAGTAAAGTTGATATTACGATTAATTATGTATGTAACCGTATCGCCTGCTTGAGTGTGGCGGAGTGTGTCGGATGTAGCACGTATTAAGGCGATCGCCTCCGGTTCAGTTTGTTGTAATAATACCACTCCCTCTTCCAGAGATAAGTCGTATCCCATCAATGCACGTTCAAGAATTTTTTCAACAGCAATTTCTGTCAGCATTACTTTATTCATTTCCCAATAAATCTTAATTGTACGAGGTTATAAATAATTAAATTTTACTCAATAAATACACCTATTTCTGGAGAATTCTCAGAGCAAACAGAAGTTTTACCTTTCAAATTAATCTCAAGAGATTTCTTTTGTTTAGTTTTTTTAGTTTCCCTTGAAATAATCTCACAAGGCTCAAAATCTTTAAAGGAATCCTCATTTACTAAACTCGCTGAAATATTATTCACACAATATGAACTATACATAAGTTAAACTATAAATACTGTTAAAATTAAGAAAATTTAGCTAGAGTTTTCTGGGACTGATTCTCGCTTGCTCAAGATTTTATAACTTTCAGTAGCAGTTTTTAAGCAGTATAAAATTATTGACAATAATTATTAATTCCTCTAAGATTTAAAAGTAATTGAAAATCTTTTGCAATTCTTTTTTGGTGCTAACCGTAACTAAATATCATGCCCAACAACTTCGCTCTAGGTAACGAAAAACCTTGGAGCCGCCGTCAATTATTGAAGCTGGGACTAGCAGGTGCTGGAGTAACTGGTGCGGCTGCACTTTGGCAGATGTTAAATTTACAAAGTCAGTCAATCGTCAAAGTGCCACCACTCGATATGGACGCACCAGACGACGTTACTAACCCGATGAAGATGTTAAGGAATTTTGATTATGGGACGGTGAAGCAAGAGAATGGGCGGACTATCCGGGAATTTCAGTTAACTGCTGGTACTTCCATTATAAAACTCAATACTGCTGTCTCTTACAACATTTGGGATTTAAATGGTCGCATACCAGGGCCAACGCTACGGGCAAAAGAAGGCGATCGCATCCGCATATTATTTTTCAACAAGGCGGGGCATTCTCACTCTTTGCATTTTCATGGGGTTCATCCGGCAGAAATGGATGGTGTTCGCCCAGTCAGGAATGGTAGTGCGACAATTTATGAATTTGATGCTGAACCCTATGGTGTACACCTGTACCACTGCCATATTCAACCAGTCACCCGTCATATCGCCAAGGGGTTGTACGGGATGTTTATCATAGATCCACCTACTCCCCGTCCCCCGGCTGATGAGATTGTACTAGTGATGGGTGGCTATGACGTGAATGATGATAGTCATAATGATTATTACGCCTTCAACGGTCTGCCCCACTATTACATGGATCATCCAATTCAGATTTACAAAGATCAGTTGATTCGGCTGTATATCCTCAACATCATTGAATACGATCCGGCAGTGACGTTTCATCTCCACGCCAACTTCTTTGATGTCTATCGTTATGGCATGAGTATGAAGAAGAGCGAGAAAACAGATGTGATTACGATGGGTGTAGCAGAAAGGCACATCTTGGAATTTGCTTTTCGCTACCCAGGTAAGTATATGTTCCATCCCCATCAGGATGCGATCGCAGAAAACGGTTGCATGGGTCAATTTGAAGTCCTTGCTGAGAGCAACTCTCAAAACCCTGTGAAAAATTCCTAACTAGATAATTAATAATTCGCAAAAAGTTTTCAAACAACTATTTGATAAATAATGTCATTATGTGCGAGAGTAAAATCTATGACAATGTGTCAAATATAACTAACTTCTAGTAATATCAAATGTTTCAATTTATACCTTTTTCTTGGTGTGAGGACTAAAGATGATAAAACTTCGTTATATCTGTTTAACAGCAGCAGCAGCTCTAATAATTACCTTGAGTTCCTGTACCAGTAGACCAATTGCAGAAAATCCATCAGCACCAGTTGTTAGCCCTCAACCTACAGAGGCAGTAAGTAATAACAGTCATAGTAGTAACAGTGGTAAAGAAAAAATTAACATTAACACTGCTATATTGTCAGAATTGGATAAGTTTGAAGCTAAACTAGGTGTTCCGGCTTTATCGAACAAAATCCAGGCAAATCGTCCCTATGGCAGCCCAGAAGATTTAGTTACTAAAAAAGTAGTTACCCAAGACCAGTTCAATCAAATTAAAGACCAGGTTGGTGTTCAAGAAGTGGTACTCACCGGTGAGGCCAAAGATATTGACTATATGACTAAATTAGGCTTAATGAAAGGGCATCTTTTAGTAGCAAAAGAACTCCTAGAACAGAATCAGCCAAAACAAGCAGAACCTCATATTGGACATCCAGTTGAAGAGATTTACGTTGATGTAGAAGATCAACTTAATGAGCGCAAAGTCAAAGAATTTAAGACAACTTTGGTAAGTTTGCAAGATTTAGTGAAATCTAGTGCTAAGGATAGCAAAGTTAAAACTAGTTTTGCTTCTTCAATGCAAGCAGTTGATTCTGCGATCGCAGCTTTGCCAGCAGATCAGCGCTCAAAACCGGGATTTGGGCTACAGGTAATTAACGAACTACTAGATTCGGCTAACTCCGAATATGGCGCTGCGATCGCAGATGCTAAAATAACCGCCCCAATTGAGTATCAAGACTCCCGTGGTTTTGTCTTTTACGCCAATGAATTATACAAAGGAATTTCTAGTCAAATAGCTCAAGCAGATCCCCAAGCACACAAAGCGATTGACGCTAGTTTCGCTGAACTCATAACAGTTTGGCCTGCCGCAATTCCACCAGCGAAAGCAGTCAAAACACCTAATGATGTTACCAAGCTGGTGAAAACCATTGAGGAAAACTCTCAAAAAGTGATTGACAAATCCAATACCCAAGCATAGCGACAACACATTGATTTAATGGGAAGCATAGGGTAAGGAGTTTAAAATGAGGAAATCGTTAGGAGTTACGAATTAGGAATTAGGAATTACGAATTACGTACTCCTAACTAATTACACTCCATTCATTACTTGAACTAACAACTGATGCAAGAACTTGACTACAAAAAAACCATTGATCTGTTGAACGCCATCATGGAATTTGAACTAGCAGGGGTAGTCCGCTATACACATTATTCTTTAATGGTCACTGGCCCTAACCGTATTCCAATTGTGGCCTTTTTCAAAGCACAGGCGAGTGAATCTTTACTTCATGCCGAACAAGTGGGAGAAATTCTCACCGGTTTAGATGGGCATCCATCACTGAAAATTGCCCCAATGGAAGAAACCTACCAGCATAAAGTCAAGGATATCTTGGAAGAAAGTTTATCCCATGAAAAAAAGGCATTGGATTTGTATAAAAAGTTGCTCGAAACTGTCACCAATGCCAGCATTTATCTGGAAGAATTCGCTCGCGGTATGATCGGGCAAGAAGAGATGCATAATCTCGAACTGAAAAAGATGCTACGCGATTTTAGCTAATAGTCATTAGTCATTAGTCCTTAGTCAATTGTACTGACTTTGCCTGCCCTGAGCTTGCCGAAGGGTACTGAGCGACGCGTTGCCCTGAGCTTTGCCGTACTCCGCAGGAGTTGCAAGCTACGCGTAGCGCGATGCCCTGAGCTTGCCGTACCACTTCGTGGAAGCAAGCTACGCGTAGCGTCTCGTAGAGAAGGGTCGAAGTAGCTTTGTCGTTGGCGCAGCCTAAGAACAGAAGTATTAATTATTCGCTAGGGATTAATGACATAGGACAAAAGACAAAGGACAAAAAATGAATTTTAGTACTGCTCTACCTACTTTTGTAATCACACTCCGAGAAGGAGTGGAAGCTGCCCTTGTTGTTGGCATTGTGCTAGCTTTGCTGAAAAAAGCTAAACAATCCCGACTGAACTCTTGGGTATATGCTGGTGTCGGCGTTGGCATTGTTATCAGTGCCTTAATAGGTGTGCTATTCAGTTGGGTAATTCAAGTACTGGGAGCAGTTAATCCTCAATATAGCTCCGTAGTTGAGCCAGCGCTAGAAGGTGTGTTTAGTGTGCTAGCGATCGCCATGCTCAGTTGGATGCTAATCTGGATGACTAAACAAGCCAGATTCGTAAAAGCTACAGTTGAAGGAGCAGTAACAGAAGCGCTGACACAAAATTCAAATGCTGGTTGGGGTGTTTTTACTTTAATTTTAGTTGCCGTTGTCCGCGAAGGCTTTGAAACTGTTCTGTTCGTTGCGGCTAATTTTCAACAGGGATTAATGCCAGCCTTGGGTGCTATTGGTGGTTTGGTAGCGGCATCCGCCATTGGGGTGCTGCTATTTAAATGGGGTGTCAAAATTAACATCCGCCAGTTTTTCCAGGTGATGGGCGTTTTATTAGTGTTGATTGTCGCTGGGTTGGTAGTTTCAGCCTTGAAACATTTTGACGATGCCGTGGCTAATCTTGCCCTTAGCAGTCGTGCCACAGAAAACCTTTGTTTCTATTACGAACGCTTTACTAAAGTCCACTCCTGTATTTTGGGGCCAATGGTTTCAAATACTTCCCCAATCTTGCCTGACGAACAGTTTCCTGGCATTATTCTCAAATCTTTATTTGGTTATAGAGACAATCTCTATCTTGTACAAGCAGTGGGATATGTGACCTTTTTACTCACCATTGGCGGGCTGTATTTCCGCAGCCTTGGAAGTGCTTCTCCTGAAGGTAAAAAAAATATCCCCTTTGCTCAAAAACCAATTAGTTCTGCAAAAGATTAAAAGCACAGTCATCGAAGAGGATACGACTTACGCAAAAGTAGACGCTGTAGGGGCAATTCATGTAGCTTTAGCTGACCGCAGGGTATTGCCCCTACCGTGTGTAGCTTTGCATAAGTCTTAGCTCTAAGTCCGAGAATTCTCAGCATCTTCTCAGGCAACTTCTAATATCTTTTTAATCTTGCTTTCAGAAATGAATCTTATACTGATAACAATTCAATAAACGCAGGGCTTTAAAGTCTGATGTCAACTCGCAGTTTTACTCTCTCCCGATACTTATTACTCTACTTGTCGCTGATTTTGCTGACATCTGTTGTAATAATGCGTAGTGCGTCCTATGCAATACTTTTTAATCCCGCTACCGATATCTCAACTTCTACAGCTAAGGGAAAACAGACGGCAGTTCTCGCAGGAGGATGCTTTTGGGGAATGGAAGCGGTTTTTGAGCATCTCAAAGGTGTTTCTGATGTCGTCTCCGGCTTTTCTGGTGGTAGTGCAACAACCGCAAACTACGAACTTGTCAGTTCTGGATTGACTGGTCATGCTGAGTCAGTAAAAATCACTTATGATCCATCAGAAATCTCATATAAGCAGCTTTTGAAAATTTACTTTCTGGTGGCACATGACCCAACACAGTTGAATCGACAAGGCCCAGACTCAGGAAAGCAATATCGTTCAGTCATTTATTTTGCTAACGACGAGCAGAAGCGGGTCGCCCTTGATTATATCAATCAACTAAACAAAGCACACATCTTTCATAAACAGATAGTGACTCAACTACTTCCCTTGAATGGTTTTTATCAAGCTGAAGAGTACCATCAACACTTTATTGACCGCAATCCCAATTACCCTTACGTGGTAGTAAATGACTTGCCGAAGTTGGCTCAACTGCAATCACAGTTCCCCAATATATATAAGAAGTAAGCTTTAATTATTCACGCCCACTTACTTATAAACTGGAAACGAGATTTTAAATGATATTTATTGAGCTAAATGTCTTATGGTGCAAACAACGTTTCCTTAAGCTGCTGACAAGCCTTTTCAATTGCATCTATACTACCTGGATTTACCAGACCAAAATAATCAAACACATAGACTCGGTTATTTTTAGTTGCTTGGAGTTGCTGCCAAAAAGCTTCATTTTTCAGCGAATCTAAAAGTACTGCTGACGAATTTCCTTGCGGGGGATTAACCAAAATTATCACCTCTGGATTTGCTTCTAAAACTTTCTCAGCTGAAAGCGTCACATAGCCAGCAATTGGACTTTTTCCTTGTAAATCTGCTGCGATATTTTTCGCCTGAAATTTCGCCAGCAAATCCCCTGCCCAACTATTTTTATTCGGTGCTAAAATTGGTTGACGACTAACCAGCGCTAGAGTAGAAAAACCCTGAGTTGGCTTTTCTGGCAAGAAAGTTTTGTACCGATTTAACAAAGGCTGGGGATCAGCATCAATTGATTTAGCAAGTGTTTTAGTAAGTTCTTCTAGAGATTCCCAGTTATTCACCTTAGTAAGAAAGGTCGGAATTCCTAACTGCTGAAGTTTTTGAATTAGAATGTTAGAAAAACCTTCTGCACCAATAACTAAATCTGGTTTGAGTGCTACCACTTTTTCTAAATTTGGCGGATTTTGACCTTCGCTAACACGGGGAATATCCTTGAATCTTGAGTCATTCTTAAATAATCTACTACCAGTAATTCCGACAATTTTCGTTTGATCAAGTCGAGAGATAATGTCAGCAGAAAGAGAAGAAAGAGCAACAACTCTTTTGGCTGATCTTTTGGGTAATTGCTGAGAATTTATATTTGTCGTCTCAGTAGGGTTTATGACTTTTGTTTGTGGCTGCTGAGTGGTTGCAGTCGTGCAAGCAGCTAAAACTATACTGATCAAAAGTGCTAAAGAAGATAAGAGCCAACGACGATGCATATTAAAATTCCTTCTGGGGTAAAAATGGACTAAGAAGCATACTCAGCACCACATTCAAAAATAGCAAATGTTGCTTTTAGTTCACAGAGCTAAAAATCAGGGTATTCTTGGTTCAAAAATCCTACTAGTTTTGGCAGATTTTCACTAACCAACGTAGAGGCAAAATCTACCCAATAACAGACAAAGCTTGCCCTGTATTCAGGTGTTTTATACTGCCCTGTATGCATTTATATCTCTATAAAAAAATGTGGCAACACAAATAGGTGTTTGGCAGTCTTGAAAAATAGGTTTTAAAACCCTTACTACTTAACTATATAATTCGATACACGTTGTCCACAATTATCTGAGTTGGGGTCGATGATTATCGTAAATTAAAGGGTTTAAGCGCGAACGTCAACACGTAGCTCGTCCTGAACGGTTAGGCTCAAACTCCCTTCAGTTATCCTGCGGGAAGTAAGCTACAGTCCTTCGACAAGCTCTGACTTTTCACTCTTATCTGGAAAACCTCTCTCTAAATCTCTCTCCTTCTAGGAGAGAGACTTTGAATTTTCCCCCTTAGAGTGTCGGGAAGGGGGCTAGGGGGTTAGGTCTTTCGTAGGCTTTTCCACATAACGTGAAAAGTCAGCGACAAGCTCAGGAACCATCGGAGTTTAAATAAAAAAAAGTCTGAACTCTCTTCTCTACGAAACGCTGCACTTGGGCAAGGTGGCACAGTGAGTAAGACCTGTCTAACTGCTCAGTGACCACGCGAACAATGCGTGAATTTTGGATTTTGGATTGTTAATGTGTCCATCTACTGGTAGGTATGTCTAACCATTCCTTGAACGATTCCTTGAACGTTGCAAGAGCAACATTATTTTGGCGGTGTCTATTCGCTGTTGTTTTCACTAGTAGTTCGTTACTCCCCAACTTGGGAAGCGAACCAGTAAGGGCGCAAGGAACTGAGTATTGTCAGTTATCATCAACGGCGGTGCAAGAAAAAGAAAAGTTGCGTTTGTCAGCCTTCAAAGGCAATGAAGATGCTCAAACGCGCTACCAAAATATGGTAGAAAAACAGGCAGAGGAATTACACGAGTGCCGCACTCGGACTTGGCCGCAAGTCCAAGCCATTTGGTTGCGCTTGTATCCCTGTGACATTCGGCCAGGAACAATTGATCAGATTATGGATCGGATTGTTAACCGTGGCTATAACCAAGTTTATTTGGAAGTATTTGACGACGGACAGGTATTATTGCCAGCAAGAGCTAACCCGACGGTTTGGCCTTCTGTGATTCGCACTCCAGGGGCAGAAAACATGGATATACTCGCCACAGCAATTAAAAAAGGTCGGCAACGCGGTTTGAAGGTCTACGCCTGGATGTTTACCATAAATTTCGGCTATACTTATGCCCAGCGCCCAGACAGAGAAGGTGCGATCGCTCGTAATGGCAAAGGTCAAACGAGCCTTTATGTTGTAGATAACGGCTCTCAAGTATTTATCGACCCCTACAACCTGCAAGCAAAACGCGACTATTACCAATTAGTACAACAAGTTTTGCGCCGTCGCCCAGATGGTTTGCTATTGGACTACGTGCGCTATCCCCGACAAGCTGGAAGTGATTCCATCGCCACCAAAGTTTCAGATTTATGGCTATTTAGTCCTGCAACCCAAGAAGCTTTATTTAAACGGGCACAGAATTATAAAGGGCTGGACTTGATTCGCCGCTTTTTGAGTAAGGGATACGTCACTGCTGGAGATATAGCGGAAATCGATAAACTTTATCCCCAGGAAGGGGAACCCCTTTGGCAAGGACGCATTCCTCCACCAGCACAAAACTTAATCCTGCCTGCAACCGATAGACAGCCACTTTTACAATGGGAGTTATGGCAGCTCGCCGTTGCCCACGCTATGCAAGGAATTCTAGATTTTGTTAACATCGCTAGTTATCCCGCAAAGCAGCAAAGTATTCCTACAGGAGTGGTGTTTTTCCCTGAAGGCAATCAAACTCTAGGACAAGGCTATGATTCCCGTTTGCAACCTTGGGATCGGTTCCCGACTACATTGGAGTGGCATCCCATGTTATATGGGAGTTGCGGTAATGTTAGTTGTATTGTGACGGAAGTGCAACGGGTTTTGAGTATGGCAAAACCGGGTACGCAAATAATCCCGGCTTTAGCTGGTCAGTGGGGAAAATCGATCAGTAATCGTCCATCGCTAGAAGTGCAAATGCAGGCACTTCGACAATTTGCCCCTCAACTCAAGGGAGTTAGCCATTTTGCCTATTCTTGGCAATATCCTGAGAGTGATAACGATCGCAAATTCTGTCGGGTTAAGTAGACTTATTCCAGAAGTAGTGAAAGGGATCGAATTTCCCTTTCAACTTTCACCTTTGATATCTCACCCCGATTTCCAATCGTTCCCGATATTCCAGGAATTTCTAGCATGGTTCAGACTCCAGTTAAAAAACTAAGTTTTGAAGAGTTTCTAGAGCAATACCCTGATGGTGGCATTTACGAACTGATCAACGGAGAGATTATACCAGTGGAGCCAACTAGAGCGCACAAGAATGTGGCAAGGTTTTTAATGCTTGCTTTCAATGATGAAATTAGACGCTTGGGATTAGACTATATTGCTGACAAAGATGTGATCATTAGGACGTTTACTGATACTGGGCAAGAACAAGGCAGAAAACCAGATGTGAGCGTAGTTAGTGGTTCACAGTGGAACAGCAATGTTCTAGCCTACGGAGCGCTGATTGAGCCGATTCAACTTGCTGTGGAAGTCACCTCAACAAACTGGGATGATGATTATGTTGATAAATTAGATGAGTATCATCGGCTTGGTATCCCTGAATATTGGATTGTAGATTATCTGGCGATCGCTTCTCGCGCTGATCTCGGTAATCCCAAACTCCCCACAGTTTTTGTTTATCAGTTAGTTGATGGTCAGTATCAAGTCCAAAAGTTTACGGGTAATGACCGCATTCTCTCTACTACCTTCCCAGAACTAGCGCTGACTGGTGAACTACTCAGACTTGCCTACGGCTGAAGTCTGAGCTTCCCAATTCATCGGGAATAGCCTCAAAAAATCCATAGTTTTTTTGGTCTTACATTCCCTCCAAGGGCAGGAGTCCTGGTTCCCAAGACCCAAATTTTTCTCTTGCGACATATACCTATTAGCTTGGTTTTCGCTTGTGGCATTGATGTTCAAGACTTTAACTATCCTACCAGAAAATCCTGGGGATTCGTCATACATCTGGAATTTGTTTTTACTTGTAAAAAATCAATTCCAGATGCAATCCTCATCCCCCGCTCACAATCCCCACCATTAGAGTACATTGAAGGTGGGGGCTTGGCTTCCGCGACCCGTTAAAGAAGTTGTGGCTGCAAGTCAAATCCAAAAACTATGAGAAGAAATGGTATGGACTCCCTTACACGCGAAAATACATCGCACCATGCGATCGCGCCACTTATTTGAGCGCAACCAACGGCTATTAGTTGCTGTCTCTGGCGGACAAGATTCTTTATGTTTAATAAAATTACTTTTAGATTTACAATTTAAATGGGGATGGCATTTAGGTATCGCTCACTGTGATCATCGTTGGCGTTCTGACTCCCAAGCTAATGCTAACCACGTCGAAAACTTAGCTAAAACTTGGGGTATATCCTTTTATTTAGAAACAGCGATCGCTCCGGTAAATAGTGAAGCTGCTGCACGCGATTGGCGTTATCAAGCTTTAAGTGCGATCGCTCAGGCAAATAATTATCAATATATAGTTACAGGACACACCGCCAGCGATCGCGCCGAAACTCTCCTCTACAATTTAATTCGCGGTACCGGTGCTGATGGCTTACAAGCCCTGACTTGGCAACGCCCTCTAACTACGGGCATTATGCTAATACGTCCACTTTTAGAAATCACTCGCACACAAACAGAGCAATTTTGTCAAGAATTTAAATTACCAATTTGGGAAGATTCCACCAATCAAGATTTGCAATATGCCCGCAACCGTATTCGCCAAGAATTATTACCATATTTACGGGCAAATTTTAACCCCCAAGTAGAATCCGCCTTAGCCCAAACAGCAGAACTTCTCCAAGCGGAAGTGGAATATTTAGAAAAAGCTGCCCAGGAGTTGCGGGAAGAGGCGATGGGAGATGAGGAAGATATTACTTCCTCATCCTCCTCATCTCCCTTTGTTTTTCCCTTGAGGTTAAATCGTCGGGTATTGCAGAAAGCACCATTGGCGTTGCAACGTCGCGTGATGCGTCAGGTATTGCAGCAAATACTGACTGACGCAGCGAGTTTTGAACACATCGAAAAATTAACGGCTTTAATTATAGCACCCAACCGATCGCAAACTGATCCATTTCCCGGTGGTGCGATCGCTCAAGTAGAAGGCGATTGGATCTGGTTGAAATAGTTAGGAGTTACACAAAACTACAGGCTGTAGGGGCAATTCATGAATCATACGTGTCAACTTAATGTAAAACTTATGTCCCACAAGGAACTGAAGTTCCTTGCTAATAGCTTAAGTCATCTAAAGATGACTAAATAATCTGAAAAATCTTTAGTCTACTTCAGTAGACTTGGGCTATTAGCCCTGAAATTTATTTCTGGGCGGGCGTGGAAGTCAACAAGAGCGATTTCTAGCTTAAGTTGACACCAATGTTCATGAATTGCCCCTGCCTGAAGCGGAATACGATAAGGAGAACTGGAAAGATGATCCTTACTTTTAATCCAGATAAATACAAGGAATTATTAACAGCTTATCTTCCGAAGCTGATAAAAAGTGAAGCTGAAAAAAGTGTGGGTTTTGTCTGTGTAGCCGCGACTTCTAGTCGCCCGGCGAGTAATAAATTAGACTTTTCAAACATCCTCTAAATTTGTAGTTAGGCTTTAGCTAGGCTAAAGTCCCTTGTCTCACCAAAGCCCCAAAACTTGTTAAGACGCTAGTAATTCTAGCTGAGGCATTAAACTTTGGAGAGTGTGACGCAACTGTGCGATCGCTTGGAGTTGAGAATCACCAATTTCCTGGAATTGATCCAAAGATTGTCCAATTCCTTGCAGCTTTTGCCGTAAGCCATCTAGAGAATCCTGAATTGGTTGTAGTGCTTCTTCATAAAGATTCACTCGACCACAGCATTCAGCAGTTGTTCTTCGCAGGGACAGCAAGTTTTCCTCGATCGCTTTGAGTTCTTGGCGTTTTTCATCCAAATCGTGAGTTTGATTGTCAATCAATCCCTGATTTAGCTCAATACCAGCACGGATCTGCTCAATCTCACGTTCTAACTTTTGGATTTCCTGTGAATATTGTTGTCGCTGGGTTTCAATTTGTAACAGAATCGGTTCTAAATTAATTTTGTTGTTGCTTTCTTTTTCATCAGCAACAGTATATCCTTGCCGCCGTAACAGTACAGCTTGGTGTTGCTTGAGAAAGTTCTGATGCTGTAACATATTGCGGCGTTGTCCCACCAAACTGGAGTTTAGCATCTGATAGAGGTCTTGTTCATCCGTTAGTTCCATTTCCAAATTGATCTGGTCATGGTCAGATGCGTGATTGATTTTAGTTTGGAGTTCTTGTATAGTTTCTTGTTTATATTTCAGTTCTTGTTCTTGATCGTGAACAAAACTAGCGTCTATTTCCACCTTATATTGCAAGTCTTGCACTATTTTTTGTAGTTCTTCTAAAGGCTTTTTCTCCAAAGCTTCCACATCAACTTGCTGACCGAGAACTACATCACCAGATGTTGCAGCCAAAGACTGAATCTGTTGATATAACTCTTCTTGGTTTCGTAACTGCTCTTTGATTATCCGAGCATACTCTTGCTTGCTGGTAAGGTCTGCTCTATTCACCTGGAATTGGGCTGTGTGCTGGGCTAGAGAATTTTGTGCTTGTTCCCATGCGTTTTGGCGATCGCTAAAGTTTTGTGACAAACCCTCAACTTCTGCTTGCTGTTGAGCGATCGCAATTTTTTGCTGCTCCAATTTTTGCCAATGCGGGGTTAGAGTCGCTTGCTGCTTTTCAACCAATTCAAAGGCCAGATGCAGGTGTTCTCTGACTGTTTCCGTGGGCGCAGCACTACTAGACAAGCGATCGAGTAACTCACTCATCACCCGACTTTGCTCCTCATCCAAAACCGTCCCTTGTTGAAAATCCGCTTGACGTTCCTCTAGGCGACGCTGCTCACCCTGCAATTGCTCCCAAGCGCCTTCCAACTCCTGGCGATTGCGCTTAACTTCTGCTTGTAACCGTTCAATTTCCTGGCGCGAGGTGTCAAGTTCCTGTTTTTGCTCCTCCAGACGTTGCGACTCATCCTCCATTTCTTGCAACTGTTCTGATCGTACTTCCATGTCCATTTCACGGCGATTCAACTCTTGCGCCTGAAACGTCAGCGACTGCTTCCACTGATCAATCTCATCTTCCTTGAGCTTAAATTTCTCCAATTGGCGGGAAAAATTCTGCAAAATGTTGACTAGTGGACGCCCTGCTTCTTGAATTCGCTGCACTTGACGATTCGGATTCAGTTCAACCAGTACCAAAGCACCATAATTTAATTTACTTGCGTCCTCAGACGGAATCACATCTTCCGACACAGTACTCCAATTCTGGTCTGTTCGCTGACAAGCTAGCAGTTTCAGTTCGGTTTTAGCACCGCCACCGAGTAAACCACCTTTCTGTTTTTGTACTTCTGCTAAATACAGCACACCGTTAGTCCTTTATTGATGAACTTAAAGTTCATGTTTTGGGATATACCTTAAATAATTCTGTTAACTTGTCTGACTGAACCGAAGTTTAGGAGAACAAGACAGACAAAACTAGAGACGCGAGATATTACATCTTGATACTTATAAAAGCGTCTTGGCCGCGCCTTTATATTTTGTACTGATGACAGTGATGATGACTTCCGTGTTAACACTAGCTTTGTTGAGGTGTATTACGAAAGATGAAGGTTTATAGCTTAATGTATTCTCGGATGAGAACAAGGAACAGGGTAATAATCTTTCCAATACTCCATAATCAATACTTAAACTATCTACTCAAAAAATGGAAAGATTGCGAGACACAATTACAGGGCTTACGCAAACAATAGCTGAAAAGAATGATTTTTAGGTAGGGGCAATAGCCTGCGGTCAGCTAAAGCTACATGAATTGCCCCAGAGTGCGTATAGTTTTGCGTAAGTCCTAAATTAATAAATAATATTAACGGGATTACAAGGAGTACTTTTTAGATAAATGCAGGGAAATTTAAATGAAATTGATATTTGCAGTATTTTGCAATTGATTGAGTTGGGACAGCGAACTGGGGAACTATGGGTAGGAGCTACTAGTTCTCACCATCACCACAAACTGGGTGGAGACGGAGCTAGCAAATATCGCCTCAAACAACAGTCTTGGTTCGTATTTTTCCTGAATGGTCAAATTATCTATTGCCAAGAAGGCGAGAGTAGTTTATCCAGAATCACGGATTATTTACGTCATTACCGAGTTGAGATGCGACTCACCGACAAACAAATTGCCTCCTTACCATCAACCGATGCTTCAGAGTATACCTATCTTTGGGCACTCTTGGAGGGGAATATCATCAACCCAAAGATAGCTGGTAGTATCATTCACAGCTTGGTGCATGAAACCCTTTTTGACCTGTTGAGCTTACACCAAGGTAACTTCATCTTTCATCAGGGTGCGGCACTTGCCCCGCAATTAAATACTTTCGAGATTGCTGCTTTTGTTAAAAAAATTACCAAGCAGGTGCAAGAGTGGAAGCAATTCTATCCACACATTCAGTCTCCAGAACAATTTCCAGTGCTATCTGACAAAGTTCAGCTCCAATCTTCGCTATCAGAAGCAACCGTGAATAAACTACAACATTGGGCTGATGGTAAAACCTCCTTGCGTCAACTGGCTCGCCATCTCAACCGAGACATTTTGACAGTCGCTAAAGCAATATATCCATATGTGCAACAGGGTTGGCTACAACTAGTATATTCAGTCACAGCTAAACCAGAGACTCAGACGGCTAGCGGCGAATTGAAGGGAAAACACAAGGGGCGGATAGTATCTATTGACGATGCGATCACCATCGGTGAAACTATAAATTCCATCTTACAACCACAAGGTTATGAAGCGATCGCTCTCACCAATCCCTTAGAGGCACTGAGTCTGGTTTTTCAACTCAAACCCGATTTGATTTTATGCGACATTGCCATGCCGGAATTGGAGGGGTACGAGGTTTGCGCCATGCTGCGACATTCAACAGCATTTCGGCTCATACCGATTATTATGCTTACTGGTAAAGATGGATTTATTGATCGAGTCAAAGCTAGCATGGTCGGGGCAACAGATTATTTAACAAAACCATTTACAGACACTGAGTTACTTATGCTCGTAGAGAAATATATCAACAACCAATGAAAATTGGGCATTGAGCACTTGTATTGAGCGTTCGCGTAGCGTCTCGTAGAGAAGTCGTTGGCGCAGCCTCTCGTAGAGAAGTATTGGGCATTGGGCATTAGTTATTAATCACTTAACTCCTAACTCCTAACTCCTAACTCAGCACTCCTGAGGGACATAGAGTACATAAAACATAAAAAGATCCAAGATTTGTTGATCTAGTAAAATATCAGGTAAAAAATGTTATCACAGAGTCAGCTAACTCAGTGAAAGGTCATATCCAGGAAAATAGTGAAAAACTAGAATTAATTTATACAGTTAATACTTACGGAGGAATCAGGGAATGTTCCAACTAGGAACGTCTACATCAGGAGGTAGATAGACACTTATGAGTACAGTTCTGATTGTGGAAGATAGTATCGCGCAAAGGGAGATGATTACAGACCTCCTAAAAGCAACTGGCTTAACTGTTACCCATGCCAGTGACGGATTAGAAGCATTGGAGGCAATTCAAATAGCACCTCCCGATTTAGTGGTATTGGATATTGTCATGCCCCGGATGAACGGTTACGAAGTTTGTCGGCGGTTAAAATCCGATCCAAAAACCCAAAATGTCCCTGTAGTAATGTGTTCTTCCAAGGGCGAAGAATTTGATCGCTATTGGGGGATGAAGCAGGGGGCAGACGCCTATATAGCTAAACCATTTCAACCAACCGAGTTGGTGGGAACAGTTAAACAACTGCTGCGAGGATAAGGATAAAAGCAATATGGTCAGCAAACCGGACTTTTTAACTGGCAGTGGTCAAGACCATTTCCGACCGGAATTACAAGTAGAAAGTCCTGAAGGTGAGTTACATTTGAGGTTTTACATTCCCTCGCATCAGGAGTTTGCACTACAAGCAACTGGCATCCGGGAGGTAATTGAACTAAGCCCTGATAGAATCACCCCAATTCCGAATGCTTCTCCTTTACTTTTGGGTACTCTAAATTTACGAGGTCGAGTTATTTGGGTGGCTGATTTGGGTCAATTTCTTGGGGAAGCAACTGCATTAAACACAGATAGAGCTGAAATTCCAGTGATTGCCATTGAAGAGCAAGACACAATAGTGGGTTTAGCAGTAGAGGAAATCGGTGGTATGGATTGGCTGGATGTCCAGAATCTCATGCCACCAAATAATGTTCCCGATACTATGGCTCCCTTTTTACGTGGAGAGTGGTTATTACGTGCTAAAAATAATCAGTCTCTACGACTACTCGATCAAATGGCAATTTTACGGAGTGCTAGGTGGGCAGGATGAAATTGGAGGAGGAAATGGCAGCAAGTATTGATAATCACGAGCCAACATATCAACAGGCGATGAACGCCTATGTTCAGACGAATTATGAGGTTGCCGCCACTTTAGTTGACCAAGTGGTGCAAAATTATCCAAATGACCCTAACTCTCATTTGTTGCGGGGTCACATCTACTGTGTTTTGCAGCAATACGATGTCGCAAAAGAAGAATATAAAAAGGTATTACGCTTGACTGACGATCAAGAAATTATTGGTTTTGCCAATAGTGGAATTGAGAATATCAATCAATATTTAGAGTCATTCAGTGGGGAGATTGATCCATCAGGAAGTCAAGAGCAAATAAATTTCCCAGAGATGTCTGATGCACTGGCAGATCGCGAACAAGAATTAGAAGATTTAGGCATTAGTGAGGATTTTGACAGCAATAACCTTGATTTGAACTTTTTTGGAGAGAATCAAGAAACTGTGAATGGCGTTGAAGAGCTATCTTCAAAAAGTCCATTTGACACCCCTACAGAAGATAGTATTGGAACAGTAAAAATATCAGATTATTCTACATCTGTTGGTGACGACCCTTTTGCCTTCAATGAAGAATCACAGGAAGAAGAGTCAAATCGCAAGGATGAGGAGAAAACCGAATTAGACTTACCTGCTTTTTGGCAAGAAGATTTATCAGAAGATAGTCTGGAAGAACCATTAGTAAATAGTCATTTCTCAGAGCATGGGATAAATTCTGTTCATGAAAATTCAGCTATTGACAATAATAATTCTTCAGATTCTAATTCCCCAACTGGCAATAGTGAGAATAATTTATCTGATTTTTTGAGTGAACCAAAGTCTCCAGAGCTTAGTATTGGAAATTTAGAATATAAAAAATCTAATTTTGGAGAGGAAACTTTACTGATTGTTGAAGAAGAACTTAGAAATGGTTCAGCCGCAACAAATAGCTTGGAATCCAGCAGTCAACATGATTTGCCGCAAACCGAAACAGATAATTGGTTGAAACCAATAAAATTGGGAACAGAGTCGGCTTTTGTGGCGGATTTATCAGATTATTCTTCATCTTTTAGCAGCAATCTACCTCTGGAAAAAAAGCAGGTAAAATCAAGTGAAATTAGCGGTGAAAATGGCTTTGATGACGATGAAAGTTTTGATATAGAAGCATTTGAGTCGGCCTTTGGCTCCGAGGTGTCAAGCTCTTATGAAGACTCAAACAATATACTAAATGGAGAAAATTCTCAGAGCAATATTGAGTTTTTAGATGACTTTGAGGAATTTGACGATTTAGGCAACATTCCCGGCTTTGACATGATGGAAGGAGATTCTAACTTCGGTGATCTAGCAAGGCATTCTGATCGATCAGAAACTAGTGGCAATGGACGCCCTGAAAGCGCCGAGGCTTTTTTAAATAATGCAGCTAGCGATCGCGACGAGGAACTATTCTCGATGACTGGTTCCCATGAAGCAGTTCCTGTCTTTAGCCAAACAGATGTCTCAAAACTAGAACCCAACGTTAACGTCGAGCAAGGCTGGTTAGCACCATTAGAGAATGCCTCCATCGAAAGGAAACAATGGCTAATTGCTGGAAGTGTGGGCATTGTCTCGGCGCTGGTTGTAGCTACAGTTAGCTTTGTCGCCACCACATTTTCGCCAGCCCAACAACGAGAATCAGTCCGAAACACAGGTTGGGCGATGTCACTAGCAGCTGGGATTGCAAGTTTTAGTACCGCAGGCTTCATGGGGAATCTGGCGCTTAAACAAATTCGGCGCACAACTGATGATCTCCAAGCTCAATTTGAAGCTGTACGTCAAGGAAATCTGAATGCTCAAGCCACAGTGTTTTCTGAAGATGAATTGGGGCATTTAGCTACTGGCTTTAATGAAATGGCCCGGGTAATTTTCACGACTACAAGTGAAGTCCAACGCAAAGCCGATGAACAAGAGGAAGCCAAAGAAAACTTGCAACGACAGGTAATTCGTTTGTTGGATGATGTGGAAGGAGCTGCTAGAGGAGATTTAACAGTCCAAGCGGAAGTGACAGCCGACGTACTAGGTGCGGTAGCTGATGCTTTTAACCTGACAATTCAAAACCTCCGAGATATCGTCCAACAGGTAAAAGTCGCAGCCAAGGATGTGACAAAAGGTGCAACCAACTCTGAAACCTTTGCTAGAGCCTTATCTGGTGATGCTTTGCGCCAAGCAGAAGAGTTGGCAGTAACGCTGAATTCTGTACAGGTGATGACTGACTCGATTCAACGGGTAGCAGAGGCGGCGCGGGAAGCTGAAACCGTCGCCCGTGATGCTAGTACGATCGCTATCAAAGGTGGAGAAGCAGTAGAAAATACTGTGGCGGGGATTTTAGAAATTCGAGAAACCGTTGCTGAAACCACCCGAAAAGTGAAGCGGTTGGCGGAATCTTCCCAAGAAATTTCTAAAATTGTGGCGTTGATTTCCCAGATTGCTTCCAGAACAAACTTGCTGGCACTGAATGCTAGTATTGAGGCGGCAAGGGCGGGAGAAGCTGGACGCGGGTTTGCGATCGTCGCAGATGAAGTGCGCCAGTTAGCAGACAAATCTGCTAAATCCCTGAAGGAGATTGAACAAATTGTGATGCAAATCCAAAGCGAAACAGGCTCTGTAATGACCGCGATGGAAGAAGGCACACAACAAGTAATTAAAGGCACAAAATTAGCAGAAGAAGCCAAGCGATCGCTCGAAAACATTATTCAAGTGGCGAATCGCATCGATATTCTTGTGCGCTCGATTACCAGCGACACTGTGGAACAAACTGAAACATCCCGCGCTGTGGCTCATGTAATGCAATCAGTAGAACTCACCGCCCAAGAAACTTCCCAGGAAGCACAGCGAGTTTCAGGTGCCCTACAACACTTAGTAGGTGTATCCCGTGACTTGATCGCTTCCGTTGAACGTTTCCGAGTGGAAACTATGGAAATCAGATAAATTGTCATTTGTCCTTTGTCCTTTGTTATTTGCTAATGACCAATACTTCGGCAACGCTCAGCACAAGTGACCAATGACCAATGACCAATGACCAATGACCAATGACTAAAAAACTATGCTGCCGGAACAACAACAGCGGATTTTGGGTTACTTTATCGAAGAAGCCAGGGATCACCTGAATACCATTGAGCAGGGGTTGCTGAATCTAGAGAGTACCTTGAACGACCCGGAAATGATCAGTGAAGTCTTCCGGGCGGCTCACTCCATCAAAGGAGGAGCGGCGATGCTTGGATTGACTAGCATCCAGCATACCTCCCACCGTCTGGAAGATTGTTTCAAAATTCTCAAAGATAATCCGGTTAAGATTGACGAAAAGTTAGAGTCTTTATTTCTCGGTGTATCTGATACTCTAAAAGCGCTGTTAGAGCAGTTGAGCGCACCTTATGGTCTTTCTGAAGATGCGGCTAATACTTTGATGTCAGAAACTGAGCCGGTCTTTGAATGGCTGTATCAGCATTTGGAACTACTTGTACAACAAGGGAACAGTGGAGTAGCCAGCAGTCATGACGCCACAGAAGTACAGACAAACTCTGTAGAAGATAATGTCTCTACACTTACAGAACCATTCCTGCGGCGAGATATTCCCGGTTTGGCAGAAGACACCCATCAGGAATCCCCAGAAATATCCTTCCCTGTAGCACCCCAGGAGGTGCGAGACGCTCCCAGACTCGCTAACGCTGCGCTAACGCCAGTCACCGCTAAAGAAAATAATAACTGGAGTGAGTTTCAAGCCCGAGTGCTGCAAACACTGCGGGAAATGTTGCAACTATTTAAGCAAACCACAACACCCTCAACTCGGCAAAACCTTCAGCAATGCTGTTACCAGTTAGTCAAACTTGGTGAGACTTGGAATTTGTCCAAATGGTGTGGTTTGTGTCAAGCAGCAGCCAGTGCGATCGGCAATCCCGAAAATACTTATCTGACTTTAGCTAAAATTGTCATTACCGAAATTAAGCAAGCCCAAGAATTAGTCCTGCAAGGTAGAGAAGCTGAAATTGCAATTAGTCAACAACTAGAAGCGCTTTTGAGCTTTGCAGAAATTGAGTTATTAGAAATTACCCCTAATTTGTTTGATGAACAGTTTGCGGCTTTGACAGAATTATCAACTGTCTCAGAGCCAATTCTATTTGGTAACACCGAGCCGTTAGTCGTAACTAACCTCACCCAGGCAACTGAGGAACTTAATCTAGACAAGGATATTAACGTTCGCCCCTATCTTCAACAAGGGACACTACTAAACGCTGCAACTCACACTAGTCTTGCTTTCACTGCACATGAGGAAGCACATCCAATCAGTAGCAATATTGATCCCAATGGGCCAGAGGTAGGAATAGCTGAGTTAAATACGCTTGCCGATTTATTTGAAGATGAGACTAACGTACTAGATGAAACTTGGCATCAAGAAGAAACCTTAAATATTGTTGCGATCGATGACTTTGGAATTGATTTCACCAGCACTGACCCTAAGGACGATCATCGGGATTTATTCGATTTACTCTCCTTTGATGAAGACATCATCAACGAGCAGCACCCAACAACCACACCCACGACAAAAGATTTATCCCTGTTATTTGGCGACAACTTCCTAGAAAAAGAGAATTCAAAACCGCAAAATCAACAAACATCTCCAACGACTCTAGAGTTGAGCGATATTAACGTACCTGATCTAAATTTAGATTCTTCTTCTGCTGAAAATTTACAAGAATTTACTGATATTCCTAGTGATCCAAACCAGTCTCCTGGGGAGATTGTCCAAAATAGTGTCAACAAAAACGATCTCGTTGAAGATTTATTGACACTGCCATTAGATGATGATATTGAACTATTGCCTACAGGCGAAGTGACTCAACCAGAAACTGAGGCGAGCGCCAGTGTGGAACTATCTAGTAACCAACAAAACAGTTTTGATGACTTATTGTTAGAAACGAGAAATGCAAATTGGGTACAACAAATTACCCCTAGTGACTACATAGAATTACCCCAGCAAACAGACTTGTCTTTGGATAGCCTGTTTGCTGAAGTGCAAGAACAGACACTACTGCCTACAAGTGAATCAGAAATTAGTGATTTATTTGATACATCTCCGGCAACAGCACCTGAGTTTTCGGAATCAGAAAATGATCTCAACAGCTTCTGGAGTGAGGAAACCATAGAGGAACAGGACGATTTCGATTCCTTAATTGAGCAAAATGTGGAAAGGGCGTTAGAGGAGAGTTTGTTTGAGGGGGTGGGTGATGACATTTTTGCCCACAGTCAGCAGCCCATACCGAATCCGATCGCCAGTTTTGACATAGAAGAAGATTTTGATCTCAATTTCCAGCAGCAAGAGCAGCTAGATTTGATATTCTCATCAGATTCTGGAGATGATTTATTTGATGAGTTAACACCGAGTAACTCAACTATTTATCCTGCAATCAACGATGCTTCCACGACTGAAACGCTGTTGTTTGCGCCGCATCCAGAGTCAGAAATCATCGGGCGATCACAACAACCGGAAGCTTTAGATTTTGTTCCAGAATTTACTAATCAGCCCCCAGATATATCTGCTGTTGATGTCGAACTTAATTCATTGAGTTCTTTCGATGAAAATCCGCAACTGCTGTTTGAAGATGTAGCTACAGATGACTCTACCTCTATTCAGATGGAAACCACAGATAATACTGTGGATAAACTCCCGGCTAGAGAAACTTCTTTAGATATCAATTTTGGGGAAACTTCAGATTTAGTATCATTCCAAGTACAGCCAGATGATTTGTTCGGCTCTTTCGATGAAAACACCGAGGATAATTGGCAACTGCTGTTTGAAACGGTTATTCAGGAAGATGTAGAAACCAATTTGTGGGATCTAGGAGAGACATCTGAAGTTGCACTAGTATCAGAGGGAGAAAATGCTATTATTGCCCCGACTGAAGAATTGGCAACCACAGAAACCATTGAAGTAATTGCTCCAGAAGATGAATTTGCCGACTTGGCAGCATTACTAGGAGAGGAAGTAGCACCCATCGCCAAAGCGAAGGAGATCCCAGAAGTAGATTTTGCTGCCCTGGAAGAATTGCTAGGTACAGATAACGACGAGGCGGCTGCTATATCTAGCGATGTCTACGAGGGGCTACGCCAACACCAGCCCTTGAACACTCAACCAGTTTTGGCTAAAAATGCCATTCCATCACCAGCCACAGATGAATTTGGGGACTTAGAGAAGTTGCTGGCACAAGCAGATCAAACAATATCCCATTCCCCAGTAGTCAAATCTAACACCAGCAAAATTATACGTCCCTCTACTCGTCGGGCTGCGAGATTTGAAGAAACGATGAAGGTTCCAGTTAAGCAACTGGACGATATGAGTAATTTAGTTGGGGAGATGGTGGTAAATCGCAATACCTTAGAGCAAGATAATGAACGGCTGCGGCAGTCATTAGATAACTTGCTGATTCAGGTACAACAACTCTCGGATGTGGGCGCAAGGATGCAGGAGTTGTACGAGCGATCGCTATTGGAAGCTTCTCTGTTAGCCGGACGCAAAAAGAAAGACACCGGGTTTCCAGTCTCTGATTTCAATGCCGACAGGGGTTTTAGTGAGCTAGAAATGGATCGCTTTACTCCTTTCCATACACTCTCCCAGCAGATGATTGAGCGCATTGTCCGCATCCGGGAATCATCTAGTGATATTGACTTTGTTACCGAAGAAACCGAGCGAGTAGCGCGGCAATTCCGCCAAGTAACCACACAGCTACAAGAGGGATTAACAAGAGCGCGAATGGTGCCTTTTGCCCAAACTATCGATCGCTGGCGGCGAGGAGTACGTGATAATGCCATCAAGTGTGGCAAACAAGTGGAGTTGGTGATCGAAGGTGGTGATACCTTAATTGACAAGATGATTTTGGATCATCTCACCGATCCGTTAACTCACATGCTGAATAATGCGATCGCTCACGGTGTTGAAACGCCAGAAGAGAGGCAAGCTGCTGGTAAACCACCGGTGGGAATCATTACTATCCGGGCTTTCTACCAAGGCAACCAAACTATCCTTTCCGTAGGCGATGATGGCGCAGGTATCGATTCCGCAAAAGTTAAGGCTAAGGCGGTGAAGATTGGCATGATTACAGAAGCGCAGGCAAAAGCCATGTCTCGCTTGGAAGTCTACGATCTGCTGTTCCAGTCTGGTTTTACGATGAAAGACCAGGCAGATGAAATTTCTGGTCGTGGTGTGGGTATGGACGTAGTACGCTCCGAAATTAGCGAAATTCGGGGGACAGTAAACACTGATTCGGCCATCGGCAAGGGAACCACCTTCACTATTCGTTTACCACTGACTCTGAGTATTTGTAAAGCTCTCTGCTGCGTTTCTGATCGAGCTAGAATTGCCTTCCCTATGGACGGTGTAGAAGATACGCTGGATATACCAGTCAAAAATATTCAGCACGATGCCAGTGGGCAATCATTTATTTCCTGGCGCGATACGGTGCTGCCATTCCGCCCCCTGAGGGAACTTTTAACCTTCAATCGCCAAATCAGTCGCGGCAATGTCTATGGCGGCACCAGAGATGATGATATGGTTTCGGTAGTTGTGGTGCGATCGGCAAATACCCTGATTGCTCTACAGATTGACCTAGTGTTAAGCGAACAAGAAATTGTAATTAAGCAATTTGAAGGTCCAGCGCCTAAACCCATTGGTGTAGCTGGTGCAACAGTCCTGGGTGATGGTCGGATTATGCCTATTGCTGACGTGCTGGAAATAATTGACATCTTCCAGGGACGGATTTCTACACAACTTGGTGGCAATTCTTGGCAACAGAAACCTACTCCCCTAGATACCTCTCCTGCGAAGATTGACCCAACAGTGCTGATCGTCGATGACTCAATTACAGTTCGAGAATTGCTCTCCCTGACCTTTAACAAAGCAGGTTATCGCGTAGAACAGGCGCGTGACGGTCAGGAAGCTTGGGACAAACTCCGCTCCGGTCTGCCTTGCGATATCGTATTTTGTGACATTGAAATGCCGCGTTGCGATGGTCTGGAGTTACTCTCTCGCATCCAGAAAGACTCTAACCTTAACCACCTACCGATCGCGATGCTCACCTCGCGGGGGGCAGATAAGCACAGACAAATTGCCGCTCAACTCGGTGCTAGTGGCTACTTTACCAAGCCCTATCTCGAAGAAGCTCTACTTGAAGCTGCGGCGCGGATGTTGAAAGGGGAAAAACTTCTTAGCACTACGAGTAATGTTTAAGCTGAAAAAGATTTAATTTGCATAACCGAATTAAACATAACTCTTGTGGGGTAGGCCAGAAAGCTCATACAGTTCAGTTAATACCATTTCTTTGTGAGGCTGCGCCAAACCCTTTTAACTTCTTTCTTCCTTTGCGTCCCTCTCTTCTCTACGAGAGGCTGCGCCAAGGAGACGCTGCGCGTAGCTTGTCCTCCGCAGGAGTACGCGGTTCGTTTTTCTTTCTTGTACTTAAATAAACCTCATCTAAGTTGAGAACCGTAGTTTTCGCCCTCACCCTAAATCCCTCTCCCAAATATGGGAGAGGGACTTTGAAATTCTGGCTCCCCTTCTCCCAAATCTGGGAGAAG
>NZ_JBTYKD010000061.1:0-3209 GCF_054880495.1 Nostoc sp. | reverse complement strand
GAGCTAGGAGGTTTTTATAGTCTGGATTCTAGCTTTACTAGGCAATAAAACTTAATAACCATTACTATCATCAATGGAGTTATTGCTAAAAACTGTCTCATTATCCTCTTCACCGTCATATAAATCTATCGGTAAAATCCTACCTTCGGAGCTTTCAATTACTCCGATCGCAGGGGTCTTGTTCCAATTAACATCTGTGTTTGAGAAGGGCTGCTGCGATGCCTGCGGCGGTAAACTACGCAAATGTTTCAATCTGGAAAACGACTCTTTGGAGAACAAGGCACCATTATCAGCGGCCAATTTTTTGTCAGCATCAGCGATAATGGCATCAAATAACCAGGCGTTATTGAAATTGGCAGAATTCAGATTTGTCCCCATAAGGTTAGCCTGTTGCAGGTTTGCGCCTGCAAGGTTCGCCTGTTGAAGGTTCGCGCCTGCGAGGTTCGCCTGTTGGAGGTTCGCGCCTGCGAGGTTTGCCTGTTGCAAATTCGCTCCCGCTAAATTCGCCCCGATTAACTCCGCATTGGATAAGTTTATCTGCTCAAGATTTACCCCACTTAACATAACTTGCAATAAAGAGGCTCCCGATAAGTTGAGTCCAGCCAGAGACTTGATTCGGGTTGCAAAGGCACTTTTGTGCAAAACCGTTGTCCTAGCAATTAGCGCACTCAACCCATCTGGATTGAATTCTGCCAAATTCGCTGGATTACCGCAAGGCCAAAAAGGAACTTTTGTTTCTCGGTAACAAGCACAAAGCAATAAAAACACATTCAGTCCTACAGCAGCATTCACCTGTTCAACATTCACTGGGTTTTGTAGTGCGTGAAAATGAGTCAAAGCTTTGTGGGCTATCCCTTCATCTAACCAACGGCCTTGACAGTAATCACGCCAGAAAGACAAAAGACGTTGAAACAAAACTTCAAAGGAAAACTTGTGCTTTTGCTGCCGATGCAATCCAGCAATCGCTAATTCTTCAATTTCCTGGCTAAGTATCCCATAACCTAATAAATTATAAAGGTGTTGGGCTACGCTACTGGGAGAATCAAGCACAAAAGTCAGTGTACCATAAGCCTCATCTTGGTACTTAGTTAGAGATTTAAGTTGGGCAGCAATCGCATCTGCACAAATAAATTCTCCTAACTTAATATGCGAAAACTCAATTAAACTACTTTTTGCTGCGTCTTTGACTGAGCTTTCTAAATCCCGAATTTTAAAGTAAAACGCTGGTAAAGTATTAGATTCCTCAGCTAGATTAATTTGATGACGTTGCGAGTGTAAAATTTTCAGAGCGATCGCTTGCATCTGCTTAAGTAAATCTTCGGGATGACGTCCAGCGAGTAAATTAGCGATCGCTTCTGGAGTTCGGTGGATATGAGCCGATCCTGAGCGCAGTAACATCGTCTTCATACCACCAATTAGCGGATAGCCCAACAACCATCGACTCAGGCGATGATAAATTTCCCATAACAGAGAAGACTTTTGGTTATTAGCAGCTAACTGCAATAGTTGATCATCTAGCAATCCGTCGCGGTGCAAAATGCCCAACAAATGCAGCATTAGGGGTTGACGAATCAGGGCAGATAATTCTATTAACTTTGATTGGCTGGTCAAGAAGCCGGACTGTTTTAAGAATGTAAATAAATTTTGAGAGATCGCCAACGATTGCACTTTTATCCACTGCTGAAACCATTGTTTGAGTTCGTCCGTATCCAATGGCTGAATAATAATTCGCCTCAATAATAGCGGTAGTTCAGAGACGATTTCCGCTAACGTCGTTGAGCGACTCGTCAACACAATTTTGTGTTGGTGCTGAGATTGAAAGTTCAGTAATTGCTGAATAAAAATTGCTTGTCCCCTTATACCCTGAGGCGAAGGGGGCAGTTCGTCTAGACCATCCAGCAGCAACAGACAAGGGAGATTTTCTGGCTCTAACCAAGTTGAAAGATTAACAGGAAAAGCCGAATTTAGGGTTTCGGTGAAAGTTTTGCCGTATTTTATATCCCGCAACCTAATTAATATCGGCATCCAAGTAGGGTAAAGTTCCTGTGCTACCTCTGCCGCCCAAAGTTGGCAAAAACTAGTTTTTCCATAACCAGGTTCCGACTCAATGATTGCGATTGTTTCTAAATCAGCTAGCTGTTGCTGCGCCCATGTTTTTAAATCAACTGGTTTAATAGTTTTTTTATCCGGCTCAGAAATACTTTCCTCTATTGGTAAGCCTTTTTGTGGTACATAAATATCCTTAAGCGCAAAGGATTCCATGAGCAAAGGCATACTCAGGTTTTTAATCAAACTTGCACGGTAATGTTCTCGGTGCAAATCAATTTTCTCACCGACTGTAAAACCAACTTCTGGGGTGATTAAACTGGGAGATAATGAAATCCCCAAACGGAAAAATTTTTGCAGTTGGGCTAAAGGTGCAGCATTCTCGGTAACGACTACCAGTATGTTACCAGGAAGTGAGTTGAGCAAACGCTGTGTTAGGAGTTTAGCTTCAGGTGACTCTGCACCATTGGCAACTAACCAAGCGATAACAGCGTTATTTATTTGTTGCACCAGTAATGAATCTGCAACTAAAGATAATGCTTGTTCCGCTTGAGTGTCACTCAATTTACCTGGGCTGAGAGTTTTCAGCAAACCTTGTAGTTGCGGATCTGGGAGCGTAAATTTACCCAGAGACTCTTTAAATATGTGTGATTGAACGGGTATACTTGCCCGATCTAGCCACGGTCTTTGCAAGCTTGCTTCTTGCTCTAGAATTGCTTGCAAAGCCTGGAGATAGGCAATTTGAAAGGCTAGCCATGTGCCTTCGTTACGTTTTAATGGTTTTTTTTGGCTTAGACTACGCAACAGGTTTTCTGTCAACTGGGAAATGACATTGATTTCTTTCCAAACAATATCTAAAGGCAGTTCTAAAACCTCTACCAAGGTACAGATATCAAAAGGCATGAGGCTTTTAACTTCCATATCCTGAACAATCCGGTAGGCAATACCTGCCAATTGCCCCGTTGAAAATCCTCTGATTTGATTGATTGCGATATAGCGTTCTGCCAACCAGTGCCGAATACTCAGGTTCATTTAATTACACAGTCAAGGCTAATATGGCAATTATGCTCGATTTATCAGTTGTCGAAAACAGGTAACAATGGGTAAGACAAAGTTTTGTATCAAAACTGTTTTCTGATTGCTAAAAAACAGTGCTTGTTTGA
>NZ_JBTYKD010000060.1:0-2652 GCF_054880495.1 Nostoc sp. | reverse complement strand
GAGCGTCATTACGAATTACGAATTATTCAATCATTGCTGTTGTATCTGCTTTTGTACCCAAAGACGAAAAGCCTTGAGTGTTGCATTTCTGCCTGCTGTTGTATTTTGCTTAAGATATTGAGGAATTGCCTCAATTAGTGGAAATAGAGGAAAATTTAGGCTTTGTTGAGACTCTACATAATGCCCATCTCGCAGAACATTAATTTTGAGCTTTCCTTGATCAAAATGCCAAAGCTCAGGTACTTTTAAAGCTTCATAAATATTAGGATGAGTGCGAGAAGTAATATCAATTTCTAAAGCTAAATCTGGGGGCGGATCTACTGTTAAATCTAATCGCTTCTTGCCGCGAATCTTGGATTCATTTTTTATATAGAAACACTGATCAGGTTCTATACCTTTAGCCATTGCTTGGTTTTTGAAAGTGGTAGAACCAAGGCATCTAAACTCAATATCTAATTCTTCCAAAAGCGCTTTGACTAAATCACTAATAATTTCTTTATCATCTTCATCTTCTGGCAGTGGTGCCATAATTTCCAGTATTCCCCTGTCATAAGCAATTCGTGCAGCCCGATGTTCTCCTAAATCCTCTAGAATTGTTTCCAATTCCTGCCAGGTTACATCTCGCAATATCACTCTTTGCCCTGGTGGAACATGGATGCGCTTTAATTCCAACAACATCATCTCCACTCCCAGTAGCTTAAACCTAAATTTAGCTTACTCTAGTTGACTAATACGCGGCGACAATTTTTGCTACTTCCTCACTAAAATTGTTTAGAGTGAAGAAAAAACCTCTGGAGTTAGCAGAGGTTTTGGTTCCTGATTTAGTTTCTACTGATTACTACAATTTGTCCTGAGTCATTTCCCGATATTTGAACAATAAGATCCCCGACTTCTTAGGGAACTCGGGGATCTTAGTCTTGCGAGTTTGATTTGTATATTGAGTGTCTACCTACCGACGCGATTAATTTTTTGCCTGTGGCTGCGAACCGGGAATCGTTACATCTATTGGTGTCACCTGTGCTGCTAGCTGCGTCAATGGCGGTTGAATGGCGGTTTGATTCCCCACCACTAGAGTTACTAGCTTTTCTGGCTTCAGATATTCTCGTGCTACCCGTTGCACATCAGCGGCTGTGGTGGCGGCAACGGCTTTTTGATAGCGAAAGAGAAAATCAGCAGGATAGCCGTAATATTCGTATCGCATCAACCGTGATAAGGTTTGGCTGGGGTCTTGAAAGTTGAATACAAAGGAGTTAAGTGTAGACTCTTTGGCAAAAGCCAGTTCTTTTGCTGTGACTCTTTGAGTTTGGATACGCTTGATTTGCTCTTGTAAGGCTTTAACAAACTGGACAGTAGCATCCGATCGCGTTTGTCCACCAGCAATAAACATCCCAGGATAATCGTAGCGGGGACTCCACTGGCCATAGACAGAGTAAGCTAAACCTTGACGCGATCGCACTTCATTAAATAAGCGTCCACCAAATCCATTTAACACCCCATTCAATACATCCAGCGCTGCATAATCGGGATTGTCAAACCGTCCGCCTAAATGCCCCATAAGTACACTACTTTGGGTTAATTGTGGCTGATTGACAAAAAAGACTCCACCTGTATTAGCTGGCGAAACCGTTGGTAATTTGGGTTTAGCAATACCTGGGTTGCGGTTCCAGTCGCCAAACTTAGCTTGAACCAGCGATCGCATTTTCTTCGCCTCAAAATCCCCGACAATCCCCAAAATCAGATTATTGGGGTGAAAATATTGCTGATAGAAATTGAGCAAATCCTCACGCTCAACCTGATCCACCGTTGCATACTCAATCGTGCGGGAGTATGGGCTATCTTTCCCATAGATCAGTTTCTTAAATTCTCGACTAGCAATCCCATCTGGATTGTCATTACGACGGGCAATGCCACCCTTCGCTTGTGTCTTAGCCAAGTCTAGTTTTTCTTGAGCAAATACAGGCGATCGCACCACCTCGGCAAACAGCCCAAACACCGTTTCTAAATCTTCACTAAGTGCGTCAAATGTAGCACTACCAGAAGCTTCACCAATACTAGTTTCCACAGCCGCCGCCCGTTGTTCCAATATCTCATTTAGTTGATCAGGCGAATGCTGCTTAGTTCCTCCAGTTCGCATCACCGCGCCTGTAAAACCAGCTAAACCGACTTTTTGTAGTGGTTCCAAGCGATTTCCTGTCCGCACAAACGCCGTCCCATTCACCAACGGTAACTCGTGATCCTCCATCAAATAGACAACCAAGCCGTTTTGAAGTACAAACCGCTCATACTTGGGTAACTTGATCTCAGGTAACGGTGGAAGCTGCAACTCCGTATAATGCTTTGCCTCAGCCGTCGCCGCCAGAGAAAAATTACAAGTTAGAAGCAAACACGTAAAAACAGCAACCAAAGCATAAATCAGCCCCTTTCCATTTTGAATTGTGAATTGTTTACCCTTCAGCTTAAACCTCTGCATACTTTCTTCTTCCTTCGCGTCCTTTGCGTCCTTTACGGTTCATTGAAAGCGGCGGGAAACTCAATTCCCTTGAGTGGGTGGAGTTTTTCATAGAACCTCGCGGGATATGGGAAACTCAGCGGCTTTAGAGAAAGAGAGGGAAACGGCTCGTGCGGTTTTAACCGCAGTCAGTATTAATTGCA
>NZ_JBTYKD010000059.1:0-16989 GCF_054880495.1 Nostoc sp. | reverse complement strand
TAGAAATTATTCTTGAAGTTCGATGTATTATATCTTGAAGTGCGGAATATGGGTTATAGCTTAAGCTGTCACGAATGCTCTGCTTTTAACAGAGAGGTCAGAGTGTATTGGATACAAAGGAGCATAGACGCAGAGCGGCTTGTCCTCAGACATCGCTATATATAGCAATCCGATTTGATTTGCTCTCCACCTACAGGCTCAGATGCCCAACTTCTTCAAGAAGTCGGGCATCTTTTGTTCGTAACTCATTTAGGATTGCTATAGTTAACGCTCTTGAGTGGGTATTGGTAGCAGACAAAATTAAGAACTACTCCCCTTAATTAAGATTCTGGAACGATCGCAACACCATCCCTGAGATTGAGCAACCCTGAGATAATAACTTTATCTTCTGGCTGTAATCCTTCAATAACTTGATAATTATTACCTTTAATCTCGCCTAGCTTCACTCGCTTTTGCCGAGCTACTTGTTGGGATACACCTTGGGGAGAATTTTCGGTTTCAACTACATAAACAAAAGTATCCCCAGCTATACGAGTCATTGCTGTTGTGGGGATTAAAACTCCGGGGCGCTGATTCCAGAACAATCTAGCCCTGACCAATTGATCTGCACGTAGCTGACCATTAGGGTTATTAAACAGTGCTTTGATCAGTATCCCTTGTGTTTCATTATTGGCATTAGGTGCAATAAAAAAGACCCTACTTCTACCAAGCTTCTGACCTTGTGTGTTCATAACCTCCACAGGCATTCCCTTACGCAATTGGGTTCCTTGCTTTAGTGGTACAGAGATATTGACTTCTAAAGGTCGATTTTGGGTGATATTAACTAATTGTGTGGAAGTATTAACTAAATCACCGACTTTCACCGCAATGTCGCCAACTGTGCCACTAAAGGGAGCCGTAATTTTGTCATACTCGATCTGTTGTTTTTGAGTATTTACATTACCTTGATGCAAGGTTTTTTCAGCTTGCAATATGATCCCTCGTTGTGCTTGAATTCTAGAATTAATTGCATCAAGACTAGTCTTAGTAGTAGCGAGCCGATCAGCATACTGATTGCGAGTCTGTCGAGACACGGCTCCTTCCTCAGCTAGGGTGACATACTTTTGGTAGTTCTGCTGGTATAATTGCACATTCGCAACATAGGATGCTCGTTCTGCTTCCAGAGATTTGAGTGTAGCGCGGGCATTTAGCAGTTGCACTAAAAATGCTTGAGGTAGAGGATTGCTAAGAGCGATCGCAGCTTGTGGCGTATGATCTACTTGGATAATTGTCGCTCCGGCTGCGACTGGATCTCCCGATTTGACAAATATCTGGGTAACTTGGCCTTGAATCCTCGCCTGGAGCCTGACTGAGCGCTGGGATTTTAGGCTAGCAATAAAATCTGAACTTTCCTCAATTATGCCGCTTTGTACTGTCGATATTTTGACTCTTACCCCTAGAGGTTGAGCCTTAGCAGTTGAAGGCGCTGAATTTTGCGGAGTCAGCAAACGCCAAACTAGAGCGGCTCCGCCCCCTAACAATAGTAGTGCAGCTAAAAACAGCCAAAGCCACTGCCGTTTTCCAGAAGGTGGCTCAAATGAGTTTTGTGGAGGTTTGTCTCCAAAATCAGTTTGAGGCTCAGGGGATGTCATGGCTGATGAGGAACTTAAGGAACAAATTAACTATAATTCTATTAAAAATGCTGTGTCAGCACCATATTGACACAGCATTGCTTAGTTAAAAGACTAATGAGCGAATTATTCTTGTTCTTCTGCGACTCGTTTGAGGCGGTGCAGTTGGGCTTGCATATCTTCTTTTGTCCAAGATGCAGCAAAGGTGTTGAAACCCCAACTCACTAAAGGGTTAGCGATATCGTACTCAAAACGGTTGATTAGGCACGTTCCCCTTTCTGTTGGCTGACATTCCCAGCGATCGCGCCCTTGAAAAAATCCCTGAAATTCCCAGACTATCAAACCCGGTTCGCGTTCCACAACTACGCTATTCAACGTGGGTTTTAGTAAAGGAATTTGAATGATAAAACGACTTTGACTGCCAACATCAGTACTCCAAGCTTCGCCCACAGGTTCGCAACGGAGAACGGGGTTGAGCCAACGGTGCATGAGGTTTAAATCGCTAATACAGCGCTCCACCACCGTAGCTGTAGCATTAATTTGAATCGATTGTGACAAAACTTGGGACATTCCACATCTTTGATGCTGTTGCTTGCTAATTAGAGTAACGCAAAATTCCGCACTGACAGTAGATTAAAGCAAATATCAGTCAGGACTTACGCATTTATAGATCCCCCAACCCCCTTTTTAAGGGGGATCGAGGTTTCAGGCTTTGATTGCGTAAGTCCTATATAAGTAACAAACTCAAAAATTATTCTTGATCTCAATCCCATAGATGTATGTTTTTACTGCTAAATTGATAGGCGAAACACTGACTCAGTGTTTGCGGCGAATACTTAAGCTTAATTCCCGAAAACCATGAACACAACTTGGCAAGGAATAAATCAGGTGATAGGAGTTGCTTTGTCCACGAGGGGGCAGCAATTTTTGGCACAATCGCCTAACCTGCAACTGACACAACCAGCAGTGAATCAAGGGATCGCTGATGTGCAAGGTATTGTTCAAGAGTTGATTCTATTTACACCCAGGCTGCTGGCGGCAGTGGCAATTTTGTTAGTAGGTTGGCTAATTGCGTTGGGCGCAGCAGCACTGACGCGAGGAATTCTTAATCGCACAAACATAGATAACCGCATTGCCGCCGGGATAACGGGTCGTCAAGATGTTCCCCAAGTAGAGAAATTAATCTCCAGCTTAGTTTTTTGGAGCATTATCCTGTTGACGGCGGTAGCTGTTTTACAGACATTGGATCTGGAGGTAGCCTCTCGACCGCTGAATAATTTTCTCAATCAACTTATTGGCTTTTTGCCAAAGTTGGTTGGTGCGGGAATCCTTTTAGTAACCGCCTGGTTTTTGGCGACCATTGTGAAGATTATCACTGTGCGCTCATTACAGGCATTTAACTTGGATGAGCGTTTGAATCCAGAACCAGAAGACAGTCCACCCAGCCTGAATCAGTTGTCTTTGAGTGAGACGATTGGTAATGCTCTGTATTGGTTTATATTTTTACTGTTTCTCGCCCCAGTTTTGGATGCTCTCGAACTCAGGCAGGCTCTACAACCAGTACAATCTCTAATTACAGAAGTTCTGCTAATTCTGCCGAAGATTTTAGCGGCGATATTAATTTCTGTAGTTGGCTGGTTCATCGCTAATGTGGTACGGCGGATTGTGACGAACTTGCTGGTGGCAACAGGCATTGACCGTTTGGGTACTCGGTTGGGATTATCTTCAGCTGCGGGGGTGCAACCTCTATCGAGTATTATCGGCACAATTGTCTATGTTTTGATTTTGATTCCTGTGGCGATCGCAGCGCTGAATGCCTTGCGAATTGATGCGATCTCAATACCTGCGATCGCCATGCTGCAACAGGTTCTCAACGCCCTACCTGCCATCTTTACAGCTGTGGCAATTTGGATTGTAGCGTATTTTGTGGGGCGGTTTGTCGCAGATTTGGTTACAAGTATCCTGACCAATTTAGGCTTTAATAACATTTTCACTATTTTGGGTCTGACAACACCCACCAGACAAATCGTAATTTCTAGAGAATCAACAGCCCCCCAGACTCCAAGCCGCACTCCATCGGAAATCGTCGGCATTGTTGCCTTAGTAGGTATCATGCTATTTGCGACGGTGGCGGCGGTGAATATCCTGAATATTCCAGCCCTGACAGCATTAGTGTCTGGTATTGTGGTCATATTCGGGCGGATTTTGGCGGGATTGGTGATCTTTGCCATTGGCTTATTCCTGGCAAATCTAGCTTTTAACATCATTACCAGTTCCGGCGAACGCCAAGCCCAGATTTTGGGTCAAATAGCGCGGATTGCGATTATTGCCTTAGTCTCTGCAATGGCACTGCAACAGATTGGAGTTGCCAGTGATATTGTAAATTTAGCCTTTGGACTTTTACTAGGTGCGATCGCTGTTGCAATTGCCCTAGCCTTTGGTCTTGGAGGACGCGAGATTGCACGAGAGCAAGTTCAAGAATGGCTAGACTCTTTCAAAGGTAGAAACTAGAAGTTGATGAAGGTGCAATTTTGTCTGTAAATCTCCGAAAGTGCAGCCGTAAGCATCAATAGTGAAAAAAATCTCTCGGCAATTTTGCTTAAGAGGTTGAAAGTTAGAGTTGAGAATCTCGGAGTTTGAGTGTAGAACTTGACATATGGAGTTCAGAAGCTTAAGTTCCGAGTTCAGAAGTCGAAGTTCCGAGTTCAGAAGTCAAAGTTCCGAGTTCAGAGGTCGAAGTTCCGAGTTCAGAGACGCGCAATTGAGTATCTACAATATTTTTGTAACTTGAAAAAATTAAATTAATAAATGGGAGCGATCGCACTTACAGCTATTTTCAGGTAAATAGACCACGCGGTAGGGGCACAGCAATGCTGTGCCCCTACGACAGATGTGGTTCAAATACATGATTTCTGCTGTAAGTAAGTGGGTCAAATTAAATATAAAACCTCACCCTGCCTCCGGCTTCTCTCTCCTTACCAAGGAGAGGGATTGAGGGTGAGGTTTTATCTTATATGCATCACTTTTTGAGTTTTACCTTATACAGCAATTCATCTTTAATCCGGTTGAGAATTGAAGCCTCATCCAGGTTTGCCAAAATCCGATTAATCACCGCTTTCGGTCCATCAGGTCCCCAAGTCGCGCCATTGGCTAAATAAACTTTGGTAACTTGTCCAATACCGTAAGAAGAAACACCAGCTACTCCCGCTTGCGTGATTGCCACCGATATATAAGGGCCAAGTGCAATGCCACCCGTAGCTGTTGCAGAGATCCCAAGTAAAGTTTTTAATCCACTCAAGCCCAAATTTGCTAACAATTCACTAGCACCGATGCCGCCCATACTCAGGGCGATTTTTTGTAGCAATTGTACAGCCCCGGTTTCAGTCATTGAAAAGCCATAGAGTTTAGATAAACCCAAAATTAGAGCAATATCAATCACCACACTACTTAGAATATCTACCACAGTTAGGGGATTGAGTGCGATCGCTAATGCTTTAGTCATCACAGCCTTCCAAATCAACTGATTGGCATTCTGTTCCCGAATCATCACTTTTCGCTCTATCAATTGCTCATTTACAATGTCGGCATAAAGCATGGTATTAAGAGCAACCAAAGCTTTGCCCTCACGGTGTAGAATCTCCAAGATTTTCAGCTTCAGTTCCTCTACTTTCGCATTCCCTGTACGCAACTGTATGCCCCTAGTACCATCAGGGCGACGAACCGCCGTCTTTACCAATGGTGATGCCGCAGTCATGACAATTTCTAGAGGTGTGAGTAATTCCCGCACCCTTTCATCCCGGATTTTGTGATAAATTGCCATCTGGTCTGCTTCTGGATACTGGTCTACTTTGTTAAACACCAGAATGATCGGTTTACCTGCTTCCCGCAGCTGAGAAAGAGCCATGTATTCCAGCTTTGTCATGTCGCCAGATATCACAAACAGAATCAAATCCGCTTGTTTGGCAATCTGTTCAGCTAATGCGGCACGGGTTGCACCATCTACTTCGTCTAACCCAGGAGTATCAATTAATTCAACTTGAGATTGACCTACACCAGGGAGAGTGACTCGCAAAGCCCGTTCAGTTTCCCCAATCGCTTCCTCACTAATACTCCAACTAACTGTTTGTGCAGCACGGGTGACACCGTGCAGCGGCCCAGTTTCAAATACTGTTTGCCCAACCAAAGCATTCAGTAGCGAAGACTTCCCACGTCCCACCATGCCAAAAGCCGCAATCTGCACCACCATCCGGTCTAATTTCCCCAGCATGGTTTCCAAATCAGCAATTTCCGCCTCTAACCCGGTTTTTTCTTGGGGGGTGAGGTCAAGATTAGCTACCAAGTTTCGCAGCGCCGTTTGTGCTTGTTTATAATTCAGTTCTGTTTGAATATCTTCAAAACTGAAAATAGCATTATCCAGTTCTTCCTCCCATGTGAGAGAATTTGCATCAGTGTTAGCGGAATCGCTTTGATCAGGTTCAGGCAAGGGCAATGTCGAAGTCATATCAAATTTAGATTTTAAATTTTAGATTTTAGATTTTAGATTTTAGATTTTAGATTTTAAATACACCCCCTTTACTATCCTAGTTATTTTTAGGAGCGGTTTGGCAAGATGAGGCAGACAAGCGAGACAAGGGGAATAAAGTATACCCAATGCCCAATGCCCAATTAGTAGACTAATGGCTAACAAAAAGTCATAAACTGAAAAATGCATCTAAATAACGCGTTAGGATCTTGACTAAATTACTTGTGCGGAAAATCGTTATTGCCGGCAACTGGAAAATGTACAAAACTCAGGCAGAGACCCAGGAGTTTTTACAAGGATTTCTGCCTCACTTAGAGGAAACCCCGCAAGGGCGAGAAGTGATATTGTGCCCTCCATTCACTGATTTAAGCCTTTTGTCCAAGAGTTTGCACGGTAGCCTCATCCAACTGGGAGCACAAAATGTCCACTGGGAAGAATTTGGAGCCTATACGGGTGAGATTTCTGGCCCAATGCTGACAGAAAGTGGTGTGCGCTTTGTGATTGTCGGTCATAGTGAACGACGGCAATACTTTGGTGAAACCGATGGCACCGTTAATCTACGTCTCCGAACTGCTCAAAGGTTTGGTTTAACCCCAATTCTCTGTGTTGGTGAAACTAAACAACAACGAGATGCCGGAGAAACTGAGTCAGTGATTATTCTCCAACTTGATAAAGGCTTGCTAGATATTGATCAAAATAATTTGGTAATTGCTTATGAACCAATTTGGGCGATAGGCACGGGTGACACTTGTGAAACAGTGGAAGCTAATCGGATAATTGGCTTAATTCGTAGCCGGTTGAGTAATCCAAATGTATCAATTCAATATGGCGGCTCAGTCAAGCCGAATAATATTGATGAGATCATGGCTCAACCAGAAATTGATGGTGTTTTAGTGGGAGGGGCAAGTTTAGAAGCTGAAAGTTTCGCTCGGATTGTGAATTTTAAATTACTCTGATGTGCCTTCTTCTCGTTCCCATGCAGAGCATGGGAATGCCTAATGTAGATTTATGCCAAAGAACTTGATAATTAGAGGACGCTGTTTCGATTGGGGACAGCGAACTTATTTGATGGGGATTTTGAATGTGACACCTGATAGCTTTAGTGATGGAGGTGAGTTTAACACTACCTCTGCTGCTTTAGTACAGGCGCAAGCACTGGTAGCTGCTGGTGCTGACATCATTGATGTCGGCGGTCAATCAACTCGACCAGGGGCAAAGCAAATAACTCTAACAGAGGAACTTGACCGAGTAGTATCAGTGTTACAAGTAATTAGACCAGAAATTTCAGTCCCGATTTCGGTAGATACTACCCGTGCTGCTGTAGCTAGGGCATCTGTAGAAGCGGGAGCGGATATTATTAATGATATTTCTGGCGGCACTTTAGACTCAGAAATGTTGCCAACAGTGGCAGAGTTAGATGTGCCGATTATTTTAATGCACATCCGGGGAACACCACAGACAATGCAACAACAGACTGATTATCAAGATTTACTCATGGAGATTTATAGTTTTTTGGCTGGGCAAATTGGGGTAGGAACTACTGCGGGCATTGATCTGGATAAAATTATTATTGATCCTGGGATTGGCTTTGCTAAGAATTATGAGCAAAATTTAGAAATTTTTCGCGGCTTGCGATCGCTCACAACACTAAACTGCCCTATCTTGGTAGGGGCATCTCGTAAAAGTTTCATTGGTCGGATTTTAAATCAACCAGATCCCAAAGCACGAGTTTGGGGAACCGCAGCAGCTTGTTGTGCTGCTATTTTTAATGGTGCTGATATCCTCCGAGTTCACGATGTTCAAGAAATGCGCGATGTTTCACTAGTAGCCGATGCAATATTCAGACAAGCGGCACAGTCTTACTGTTAAGCATTGCCGTTTTCGGATTTTTTGCTGTGGCCTTCTGTAATTGCCGACTCGGCTATCAACTCCTGAAACATTTCAGTTGAGTTGGATGGGTCTACAAAGACTATTTTGGCATTATTGCTCTCACCGAGTTTTTGACTGGCATCTACGTAATCTTGAGCCACGAGATACCGCAAAATGTCCCGACTGTGATTGGAACGTAGCGCTTGAGAAATGATTTCCACTGAAGCCATAGTTCCTTCTGCTTTTTTAATCGCCGCTTCTTTTTCCCCTTCTGCTTCGGTAATCAGCGCCCGTTTTTTGATTTCAGCGGCTTGCTCTTCTTCTCTTGACTTTCGTACACTCTCAGGTAATGTAATATTCTGAATATCTAACCGGATAATCTCAGCTCCCCAATCCGTGGTTATATGATTTAACTGCTCTGAGATAGCTTGGTGCATTTCTGCTCTAGAGACATTGGTCTGCTCCAGAGTGTTCTGGGCAATGATTTCGCGGAGCGTGGTTGTAGTCAGATTTATCAGCGCTCCTTGGAGATCCTCAATAGCGTAAAAGCTTTTCTCAATATCTCGAATGCGCCAGTACACAACCCCATCTACTTCCAGATAAATATTATCTTTGGTGATCACATTCTGAGGCTTGATGTCTAAAATTTGCTCTCGTGTAGTATCTTCCATCACAACCTGATCTACCAAGGGAACAATAAAGTTCAACCCCGGCTTAAGTTTCCGATGATACCGTCCCAGGCGTTCGACTAGGGCTTCATTACCTTGATTAATCAGTTTTGCAGAACCTAAGGCATAACCTATAAGCACTAAAACTATAAAAATGATTGGCTCCATATATGCTCCTATTCAGGTTTGGGGAGAATTTAGTGTCAAAGATATGCTACTACCTTGTCATATCTTTGAGTTTAATGTTTTGAGTCTGTAATTTTATCAACACCAGCAGCGATGTCTGATATCGAGTCGCTGCGCGTTTTGTACATATTCTGTAAGTAAAACTGTTTTGGGGAATGCGTAGAAGCTCTGCTTCTTGTCGTCAGACATCGCTATTAAAGCACCTTGATAAAACCCTGGCAAGGACTACTTTATCTAATCAACATTACCGAAACAGTGCTGTTAGCGGATAGCTAGGGTTTAGCCCGTGCCCAGTTTTGAGTGCTGAGGCTAAAAACACAAACATTAATTACTACTCAGTACTCCTGAATTGTACTGACATCTTCAGACAATCAGGACTTTTATTCAATATATTCACTTAATTTAAAGTATTTAACGTAAAATATAGCACAATATAAACTGATCCAGTATGATCGGATTAAAATTAGCTTCAGCCATTAAAAACGTAAAAATATTATGAGCAGGCTGTTAATCAGACTTATAGGTTTAATCCTACTTATTATAGGCTTATACTTTTTTGGTCAAGACATCATATTTGTTAGCGGTTACTATTCATATTTTTACCGTAGCTTACCTGCTACAGCTTCCGTTATCGCAACTATGATAGGTGTATTTGCATTAGTTTTTTTTAGTAGAGAAACTGGTAACTTGGGATGGATTTTTCTAGGCATTGGTATAGTACTAGTTTTCTTAAGTGGTGGAGTTATTTTAAAGCCAACTAGCTTATGGGATTTCATCATTGCTTTTGCAGCATTAGCATTTGGATATAAATTACTAAATGAGGGCAGAATCAGCTTTTAAAATCTGTCAAGATAGTCATATTTTTTCACCGATGAGAAACAAGATTCTTGCTCCTTCTCCGAACCCACGGAGAGGCTTTTGGTGAGGTTTTACAAGGCTTTTTACAAAAGCGAGATACTTCCGTTAAGGGCTTTATATTGGTTGGATAGAGCAAGCTAAAATTGCTGCTCATCAAGCAAAATAAGCGCCTTCAAACTCCTTTTTTCTCGCTGATAAGGCACTATTCATCTAACCCTAAGACTCAGAATTATTAATGGTGCGACTATTACAAAGATTCATCGCCTTTTCTACTCCCTGCTTGAGGCTTAGTTCAATACACTCAACCACGAACTGAAGTACAAGAGGCATAAGCTGATTTTCGGCTGCGGAAAAGCGCCCCAGCACATGGGAGATAGCATCGGAATCATCGTTATTAGCTGCACCTTTGGGTTTACCAATACCGATTCGCAAACGCGGAAAGTTTTGGGTACTAAGATGTGCGATCGCGCTTTTCATGCCGTTATGTCCCCCAGCCGAACCAGATAAGCGCAGACGAGTTTTTCCCAAGGGCAAATCCATATCATCATAAATTACCAGCACAGATTCGGGCGGCAATTTATACCAACTTGTCACCGCTTGTATTGCCTGTCCTGAGCGATTCATATAAGTTAAGGGCTTTAGCAAGCGAATCTTACCTCCACCTGAGGCCATACCCTCGCCATACTCACCTTGAAACTTGCGGTTTTCCGCCAAGGGAATGCGCCAAGAACGGGAGAGAGTTTCTACAGCAGCAAAGCCGATATTATGGCGTGTTTGGTCGTACTTAGCTTCTGGATTCCCCAATCCGACAATTAGCTGGGGAATTACCAAAGCTGGTTGCGTAACTGGTTCTGTCATTTTGCCTACAGTCAATCAATTTTAGATTTTAGATTTGCGATAGCGTAGCGTTAGCCAGTCTCCGATAGCGCAGCGTTAGCGAGTATTCGAGCGTCGCGTCTTTTGGATTGAAACAGACCGCAAGGGTACAAGGCTTAGTGATTTGAGATTGACGATAGCGCAGGTCGGAACAAGCGTCTTTTGGATTTGTTACGTTCACCAGAGACCTTGCTTTAAACCGCAAAACAATCTAAAATCTAAAATCCAAAATCGTTCGACTGAGCGTTCGCGTAGCGTCTCGTAGAGAAGTCGAAGTCCAAAATTCGTATTTTCTCCTAGCTAGGTTGGGAAGAACTAGCGGCATCCTGCTCAGATTTAGCCGGGTGGATTTGCTTAGGTTCCAATTCAGCAGTAGTCTTTACAACTTCTTCTAACTGTTCTGCTTCTTTTTGAAACTCGTTTTGAAAGTCCTTAGAAGCTTCTTGGAAACTACGAATTGTTTTGCCCACACTCCGACCAATTTCTGGCAGCTTCTTTGGGCCAAAGATTAACAACGCCACTACCATAATTACAGCCATTTCCGGCAGACCGATACCAAATATATTCATTTTTATCTCCTGTAAACTATAGAACCACTACAGAAACTCACATATTATGTAGTCTACTCAATAGTTAGTGTGCATTGAACTTTGACAAAAAAACCCGGAAAAACCGGGTGTAACTTAACTTGTGATCCAAACTTGATAGCTGTGTATCCCTTAGCGTCCTAAACTCCGCCAATCAACAACTACATCCTGAATCAACAGTGATTTATTGTAAAGTTGCAGAATAATTAGCAGAAACACAAAAAATAGCGAAATAAAAACAGCCATTACAGGGGTAGTACCCCATCCTGGAGCCACCTTCCCATACTCAGAGTTCAGGGGTTTCAGGATATCTCCCAACCAAGTCCTTTGTGCCATAGTTCACCCAAGATTACTTACCAAAGCTTTTTTTAATCTTCTGTAATATTCTATAAGAATAGCACTCATAATCTATCCCTCAATTATGGAACCCGCAATAGTTCTTAGCATTTCTGTGGCTGTCGTGGTGGTTGCCATCACCGGACTGTCGATTTATACCTCCTTTGGTCCTCCTAGCAAGCAATTGAACGATCCGTTTGATGACCACGAGGATTAAACGAGTCATTATTCTTTATTCATAGTGGTAGACCAAATGATATAATCATACTTGTGATTGCACGTTATCGTTACCGAATCTATCCGACCGATGCCCAGCAGATGCTATTGAGCAAGTTGTTTGGGTGCGTTCGTGTGGTCTGGAATGATGCACTTGCTCATTGCAAGACTGAATATCAAACAGGCAATAAGAAGCCGAGTGGTGCAGACCTGCAAAAACTGTTCATCACTCAAGCCAAGAAAACGGATGAAAGAGCTTGGTTGTCTGAAGTCTCAAACATCCCCTTGCAACAGTCCTTAAATGACTTAGAACAGGCATACCAAAACTTCTTTAAGTCATGCAAAAAAGAACGCAAGGGTAAACCTGTTCGACCTCCCAAGTTTAAAAAACGTCGAGCTGCTCAATCGGCTCGTTTTCGCAAAGGTGGATTTAAGGTGTGCCAAACATCGGTAAATCTAGCCAAGATTGGACAAGTGGAAGTCGTTTGGTCAAGGGTATTACCTGCCGAGCCATCGTCTGTAACTGTTCTTAGGGATGCAGCAGGACGGTACTTTGTAAGTTTTGTGGTAGAGATTGAATCTCTACCACTGCCACAACTAAATAATGCTGTTGGCGTGGATTTAGGTATAACAACGTTTGCTACTCTCAGCACTGGGGAAAAGATAGACGCGCCAAAACCGCTTAAAAAACGTATTGGGAGGGTGCGGCGACTTAGTAAAAACTTGTCTGGTAAAACAAGAGGGTCTAAGCGATACGAATCAGCAAGGCAACGCAAAGCTAAACTACAAGCAAAACTTAAGGACACCAGAACAGACTTCTTACACAAACTATCTACTAGGTTAATTCGTGAGAATCAAGCGATTATCTTAGAAGATTTAAATATCTCAGGAATGCTGAAAAACCGAAAACTATCCAGAGCGATTAGCGATTTAGGATGGAGACAGTTTAGAACATTTCTGGAAGGCAAAGCGGAAAAATACGGGCGTGAGTTTCGCGTCATTAGTAGATGGGAGCCAACAAGTCAAACTTGTTCATCTTGCGGATTTAGAGGTGGCAAACTCGACCTCTCAATTCGTGAGTGGATTTGCTTGAATTGCGAAGCTGTTCACGATAGAGACGTAAACGCCGCAGTTAATATAAAAGTCGCCGGAGGACATTCGGAGACTCAAAACGGACGTGGAGGAAAGCGTCAGACTGCCGCAAAGGTAGCAGCATCCCGTGAAGCGCCAACCCGCCAGGAATTCATACAGTTAAGTCTGTTTGATTAGATTGGAATCCCCGACCGTTCACGGCGGGGAGGATGTCAAGTAGGGACAAAAACGATTTTACCAACTCTCCCTTCTCTACCTCCGTGTCCTCTGGGCCTCTGCGGTTCGCAACTTCCCCTACGCCGCCAAAATATCCACCTTCTCCGGTGCAAACTTTTGCAAATAAAGTTGCACCATAGCTAACTCATCAGCCACAAAACCCGGATCAGGACTATATATCAACAGTAGACTGATAAACTAGGAGCGATCGCACTAAAGCACCATCACAATGTCCCGGACTCACTAACCGCAAAGCCACAATAAACTCTTCCCCTGGCGTTATCCCTTGACTGAGAAGCACTCTAGGCGAACAATCAAATAAATCACCCTCCTGCACTAACTCCCCATTCACATAAATCTCAGCAAAATCTGCCCACCAAACCAGCGCCAGCCGCAAAGATAACCCAGCTAAGGGATAACCCTGTAAATCTTGGGGAATATTTTCGCTAAGATAAGGTCACTTACGATAATTATTAGTCGTTTTTATTGTTTGGCGGGAGTCTCACAACTTATACAAGACTTGAACTAAAAAATTACTACTATGTCTTCTGGTTCATCTGGTCGTTATCAAAGCAGACTATTTAACTTTGTCCACCAGCAATCTCGGCGGGTGACACAACAGTGGGAACACACCTATCGGCATTTGCAAGTTGCTACTAAGTGGGGTGTGGAGGTACTACTTTACCCAGTGTATCTACTGTTTCAGTCATCTGAATCATTTGGGAAAACGCTACACACCCAAGAACCACAAACTAAACTAAAGTTACAACCAAATGATTCCAATTTCCAGATCGAAGTGCCAAATGTTGATAGTCCCATTCAACATGTACTAGAGGCAGTCAATTATCTATCATTTGATGAACCCGCCTCTACTCCTACCAAAACATCTGAACTTTTCAATCCCTTGGCTTACTTGGGAGTTTTTCGGCTAAAATTCGTTGATAATAACGCTAATCTTACTCAATCATCAAATATTACAGATAATCAAGCGGAAAGTCTCAAACCTTCACACTTGAAAAATCCTCTTCAACAGCATCTTCCAATAGTGTGCGGAATTGCCACAAATTTGATCAATCGGAATTTAGTACTTGTGACTGTTGATAATGAAATTCTAGATATTTTGACACCCCAACAGCAGGCAAAATTAGAAGACCGGATTATTAACGAAGTTGCTAATTACTGGCAGTCCTGGCGGTTGATTGAAGCTAAAAACCAAACGCAGCTATTACCACAAATTGACCATTTATTAGCAAAACTCACTGACGGAAATACAGCTAACATTCCAGTTTTAGCCGAGGGTATACCAAAAGATTTACTTAATACAGATAGATTATTAGCATTTTTAGATATAGCTGTTGCTAAGTTGGAGTCAAACGCTTTAGTACCTGTGCAAGAACGTAGCCAGGAAATTGTCCAAGTTGCTCAAACTCAGTTAAATATATTTCTTTATGGCAAAGAGCAATTAGCTGGTAAGGGAGAAATTGCAACCACTGCTGATAGTTTGGAAACTCATACACTGAATCTTGAGGCTTTGATTGAGGCGGCGCTTAATTACTTTTTTGGTGTTGGTAATAGAAAAACACTTGAGTCAACAACCAATGATCAGAGATTGCCGGGTAAACTATTATCATCAAGCTTTAGAAAAGCCTTATCCAAAAACCCTCAGTTGGAGAACCAGGATTTAACAGATGATTCTTGGCTAAAATGGAGTGATTTATTTGGTGACACCGAAACAGTTGTGGAGAAGCCAGTTCCAGTTTCTCAAAGGAAAACTTCTGGTTTAGAATCAAGTTTATCAGTAGGGCATTTTCCCCAAAAGAATTTGAGTGTAAAACAACCTCAAGTCAAATCTGGTTTGGTGCAAAGGAAACAATCAACTAGTAATCTCGCTTCCAGTCAAAAAACATCGGCAAAAGTTGCCTCTGCAAAACAAAGCCAAACCCGCATTTCCCAAACTAAAAGCGAGAGTCGTAAAGGGGAAATTTTGCAACAGCAATTTCACCAAAGCAGTCAAGTCGAGGCACAGCCAGACTGGATAGAAACCAAAGCAACTTCAACGGGCTATGAGAAGCACCCTTTAGAACAACTTCTGCAATGGCTTGATGATGTTATGCTCTGGCTAGAAAAAGTATTTGTAAATATTTTTCAGTCGTTGCGCCAGATGTGGCAGGGGAAATAATACTAATTCCTAATTAAGAAGGGTTTTAATTCATGAACTAATCATAATTCTTGAGGTCATATTATTAATTAACGCACGGTTAAAGTAGGAAGGCACAATTAAATATAAGATAAAACCTCACCCTCAATCCCTCTCCGTGAGTTCGGAGAGGGAAGCCAGAGGCAGAGTAAGGTTTTATATTTAATTTGACCCACTTACTTAAAAGCTCTTGTCATTACTAACATCTTTATAAATCTTCCGCTTCGTTGTCATCCCGCCTGGGAATAAATTCCGAGGCTAATAGCTAAAGTCCTCTCAAGAGGACTAAATATAAGATTTTAACTGATGTAAATAGCTATACTCTGTAAAAGCGAAAATTTAAGTCCACTTGAGTGGACTTGAGCTATTAGCCGAGAACTGAAGTTCTGGGCGGGATTGCAGGGTAAGCGCTACACTTTGATTGTTACAAAAATGTGGTTGACGACAAGGGTTAGAAGCCTTTAAATACGTGAGGGTAACTAAATTCACTGTAATTACTCCCATAGCTCGAAGCTATTTTTACTACAATGGATGTTGACATATTAGTAGCTTGCTGGGAAAATATGTAAAACATTAACTCTATGATTGACCATAGCGATCGCCTAGTGTCTCGTAAAGAAGGCACATTTCAGGGTGTTGGAGGACTTGACCTGTATTACCAAAGCTGGCATCCAGAGGGTAAAGTACGGGCAATATTAGCCATTTTGCATGGACTCGGAGGACACAGCGATCGCTACAGTAATGTAATTCAGCATTTGATACCCAAACAATATGCTATCTACAGCTTAGACTTGCGTGGTCATGGACGCTCACCAGGTCAGCGAGGCTATATCAACGCTTGGAGTGAGTTTCGTGAAGACTTGCGAGCCTTTTTAGAGTTAATTCAAACTCAGCAGCCAGGATGCCCAATTTTTCTCTTGGGTCATAGTTTAGGCGCAGTAATTGTCTTAGATTACATTTTGCGCTATCCCCAACAAGCATCAGTATTGCAGGGTGCGATCGCTTTAGCGCCAACCTTGGGGAAAGTTGGGGTTTCACCTACTCGCGTGCTTTTAGGAAAAATGCTCTCGCAGGTGTGGCCGCGTTTCACCCTGAATACAGGCATTGACATCAGCGCTGGTTCACGAGATCAGCAGATTTTAGCCGCCTATGCTCAGGATACACTGCGACATACCCGTGCTACTGCCCGTCTAGCGACAGAATTCTTTGCAACAGTTAATTGGATTAATGCTCACGCAGGTGATTGGCAATTACCATTGTTGATTCTCCACGGTGGCGCAGACCGAGTGGCTTTACCAGTGGGAAGTGATATCTTTTACCAACGGGTAAATTGCAAAGATAAGCTGAGAATCGAGTATCCGGGAGCCTATCACGATATTCAAAATGACCTCAATTACCCTGAGGTAATGGCTGATTTAGAAGATTGGTTGGAGGGACACCTACCATCTAAGGTGGTGCAGTTAGGAGGGGGAAGCGCTGAAACTGAGTTTCCTAGTTCTTAGCAGTCTAATACTCATTAATATAACTAAAATCATTAAGTCACATCTCCAATAATCAGTCAGTAACTAACTCGTATCGGAACTTTATATCGTTTAGTTGCAGTTCCGACATTCTTTGCAGAGTTGATATAAGAACCATCAAGCCTAAGTTACCAGCTTCGTTATTACAGCAATTTTCAGGTAAATAGACCACAGTGGTTGAACCAACCGAAGGCATCATCTTCGGTAATATAATTTACAGCGTCAGCCATAGCTTG
>NZ_JBTYKD010000058.1:0-19408 GCF_054880495.1 Nostoc sp. | reverse complement strand
GGCATAGTGGCTCTAGAGCTTCAGTTAATGTCCTCCTAGAGGAGTCGCCCAGATGCCCACACTCACCCTCATTGGGAGTGTGTGGAGTATGTCACTAGCGCACAGCAGATGAGATAAATTAAGCGATATCTTCTCTGCGAGACGCTACGAGAACAATGGGCTACGCCTACGCACCCTTACTGCAATTCATCAACATCAGCACTTTCCCCTTCCGACTCAACAGGCTCAAACTTCACCTTGTTGTATAAATCCTGTAAAGAAATTTCAAATGGTACGGTTACAAGTGCGATCGCTTCATCTTCTTCATCATATTCACGAAGCGCCCATTGCTTTTTCCCAGTTTTGGAAAATTGATCTACATGAATCCGAGTTTGATCAATTAATAAATATTCTTGAAAGGTAGAAATAGTTCGGTAAGCCTGAAATTTATCTTCGCGATCGTAGCCTTTGGTCGATTTTGATAAAACCTCAACAATGATTTGTGGGTTCAGAATTATATCTCTTCGGTTGTTAAAAAACTCTGGTTCACCCGCCAGAATCATCACATCTGGATACGTATAGGTTCGCTTTTGGGATATCCACAGACGAACATCACCCATAAAAACCCGGTAGTTCTGCTTTTTAAAAGCAAAATTCAACTCAGTACTTAAGTTGAGTGCTATTTGATTGTGATTTACTGTTCCACCCGCCATAGAAATTATTTGCCCATCAATGTATTCACTTTTATACTCAGCAACTTCCTCTAACTCTAAATATTCCTCTGGGGTATAGTATCGCTGTTGTGTTATTTGCATAATTTTATCGGGTAGCAATGTTTAACGATACGGAGCGTCTAGGCACGAAAGAGATTTTACCCATGTTTACCGAACAGTTTAACGTAATTAGATAGAGGTATTATCATGTTTTGTACAAGGTGTGCGTAGGCGCAGCCCAACCTAGGTCTTACCCTGAGCCTGTCGAAGGGCATCGCTATCTGAATTCACTAAATACAATATTTGATTAATTCGTAGCCAAATAAATTAACCAAAACTCTGCGTCACTTTGCGTCCCTCTGCGTTTAAAAACATTGCGATTTTACGCAAAGCTGTACTAAGTACCTCACTTCACAAATAACCTGTAATCAAGACTGCCAGCCCCCTTTCCTACTGATAACCAGCTGCTTGTAACAGAAACAACTTGGCATAACGTCCGCCTAGATGTAATAATTCTTCGTGAGTTCCCTGTTCGATAACTTCCCCGTCTTCTATAACTAAGATTTTGTCAGCCATCCGCACCGTCGAAAAGCGATGGGAAATCAAAAGCACCATCTGATTTTGAGTAATAGCGCGAAAATGATTGAAAATCTCAAACTCAGCTTGGGCATCTATTGCTGATGTTGGTTCATCTAACACCAAGATATCTGCTTGCGATCGCATAAAAGCACGAGAGAGGGCAATTTTCTGCCACTGTCCCCCAGAAAGTTCCTGTCCTCCCTTGAACCAACGACCAAGCTGAGTCTGAAAGCTTTCGGGTAATTGGTCAATAAAAGATTGCGCCATGCCTTTTTGGGCAGCAGTTTGCCAACGGGTTTTATTTTCGAGATATTCGACATCACCCACGCCAATATTCTCACCCACAGTAAATTGGTAGCGGACAAAGTTCTGAAAAATTACACCTATGCGACGCCGCAAGACATCCACATCCCATTCCTGTAAATCCAAGCCATCTAAGAAAATTCGTCCAGAATCCGGGCTATAGAGTCGGGTAAGTAGTTTGATTAAGGTAGTCTTACCGGAACCGTTTTCACCCACAATTGCCAATTTCTCTCTGGGTTTCAAATGCAGCGAAATATTTTTCAACGCTGGCTTGGAACTTCCCGGATAAGTAAATGATACGTTCTCAAAACGCATACCATCTTGGGGATTTAAACCAATGGTTGCCTTCCCCCAAGACTTTGGTACTTCCTCTTCCAGGAAATGATAGAGATTTGATAGATATAGGTTGTCTTCATACATTCCTCCAATAGAAGTCAGGGCATTAGAAAAAGTAGACTGTCCTTGGCGAAAAACCGTCAGATACAGCGTCATATCTCCCAAGGAAATCTTACCTAGCACTGTTTCTAGCACAATCCAAGCATAAGCTACGTAAAAAGCACCAGTACTAACTAAACTCAGGAGATACCCCCACAATCCTCGCCGCAGAGTCAAATCGCGGTCTTCGGCATAGAGTTGATCAAACAGGTCGTGGTAACGTCCTAGCAGCATCTCTCCCAGTTGGTAGAGTTTGACTTCTGTGACAAAATCTTCTCTTGCTAGCAGATTTTCTAAGTAATGCTGTTGACGAGTTTCGGGCGCACGCCAACTAAACAAGCGAAAGGCTTCCCCAGCAAATTTTGTTTCCGCAATAAATACGGGCATAGCTGCCACAATTAGCATTACCACCGCCCAAATTGAGAAATTTACTAGCAAAATACCGTAGGTGATTAGGGAAAGAGCATTTTGCACTAACCCAAAGGTGCGGTTTACTAAGGAAAGAGGACGAACCGATGCTTCTCGTCGTGCATTGGTCAATTTGTCATAGAATTCTGAGTCTTCAAACTGTCTAAGATCCAGTTTCAGCGCCTTTTCTAAGATGAGTACATTCACACGCTGACCCATTAGCGCCCGCAATAACGACTGACAAATGATCAGTCCTCTCTGACTGCCTGCTAGTAGAATTACAGCGATCGCTTCAAATCCTACATACAACAAAGGGTGAGAAATATTCACAGAACCATTGCTGTGTAACTTAACTTGAGATGCAAATACCACTGCATCAACAATTAATTTAGTGATGTAGGATATCGCCGCCGGTAAAAGACCAGCGACTAAAGTTAAACTAGCCAGAAGAATAGTCAGCGATCGGCTAGTAGTCCATACTAAGTTTACAGCCCGTCCACTGTAGCGGAAAACCGTCAGTGATTGGCGTAGGATATTTCTTTTTTTTTAATTTTCATCTTTTTTTGGGCGAGATCCCCCAGCTTGAGCGGATCTTCCTAACTCTTTTAATCTTTATTAATTTTACATTTTTATCAGAATGTTGGCTGAAAACCCCGAAGTTGAAACCTAAAAACTAGTTTTGTAGGGTGTATTATGCCGTAGGCTAACGCACTAGGGTGTTAACTTTGTACCATTTTAGGTGTTCAAAATTCATGCAAAATATGTATATGCCAGTAGTTGTAATCAAGCGGACTACGAACAGCTTTACCACCCCTATTAAGTACATGGGTGTAAATCATCGTGGTTTTTACATCCTTGTGTCCGAGTAATTCTTGCACTGTTGCGGATGTCGTAACCATTTTGTAATAAATGGGTAGCAAAACTGTGGCGAAACGTATGATAACCCACTTTTTTTTGAATACCAGTTTGGCGAACCCCTTGTTTTAACGCTTTTTGTAAACTAGTTTCGTGAAGGTGATGACGACGAACTTCACCACTACGGGGGTCTTTAGAGATGCTTCCAGAAGGAAAAACAAACTGCCAAATCCAATCATACTTGGCTCTGGGATATTTTCTCATCTTAGCAAAAGGTAAATAAACCGAACCATAACCTTTTTGGAAATCTTGTTGATGTATAATTTTTACACTTTTTACAAAGTTTGGCGGGACGGAAACCGACACCGCCAACTTTGCGCTTTGTAAATGAATTTTTAATTCTTCAGCAATACTTTCAGGTAACATCGTCACCCGACTTTCATTTCCTTTTTGTCGCGTACAATAATTTGATTTTGGGCAAATTTAACTCTTAAACTCAGTCCTTCAGTTAAGCGTAGTCCTGTGCCATAAAGTAACTTAATTAAAAGTTAATGTACGCAGGATTATTTTTGAATAATTGCTAAAACTTCATCTTTTGTCAAAACGGTTGGTAAATATTTAGATTTCTTTGCACGAACCGCATCGACTTTCAAATCTAAATCTTGTTTTAATACCTGTTTGTAGAGAAAAACAACAGCATGAAGTGCTTGGTTCTGCGTTGATGCAGCCACATTTTCATTTACAGCAAGATGTGTTAAAAATTCTTCAATTTCCTTACTCCCCATATCTTTAGGATGGCGCTTATTATGAAAAAGGATATAGCGTCTAATCCAGTAAATATAAGTTTTCTGTGTTTGATAAGAATAGTGCTTAAGCCTGATAATATCTTGCACCTGTTCGAGGAGTTTCTTTGGACGTTGTTCCATTGGAAGTTGTGCAGAAAATTCCGTGTAATATCCTAAATAGGGATGTTATACGGAAAATTCTGTATAATATCCAACAATAGGGGTTTAAAAAAGAAGTTTTCCCCATATCCAGAAAGAAGGTAGCTGTAATGCTTGATATATTAGGATTTAGAAAAAGATTATACGGAAAATTTCTGTATAATAAATAGTTAGGCTTCGGAGACAGGTACACGCTTGGAGCGTCATCTTGATTAATCCACTACAGAGTCAATAAGCTTCGGATATGAACGAAAAAATTCAAGATTACGTTGTCGCACACAGACAGAAAGTCGTTCAGTTTCGCCAAGCATTAACTTCAGAATCTGATCGTGGATGTGCGCTGTTTGCGGCGGCGAGTACTGACTTTTACACAAAGGCTTTCAAATAGCTGCTGTCTATTTTTTTAGCTCTGCTGACCTCTAAGCTATAATTAGTGGGCATACATATCTGCTTTTAGTATGTGGAGTACCCGATGAACACTCGCCTAGAAGTTGAATCAGCAATCAAGCAATTATCAGAGGATGAAGTTCGCAATTTGGCAAAATGGCTTCAAGAATATCTCGATGAGATGTGGGATCGGAAAATCGAAGTGGACTTAGCATCAGGAAAATTAGATCGTCTCATTGCTCAAGCAGAGGAGGACATTGCAGCAAACAACGTGAGGGATCTGGATGAAGTCCTTTGCAACGGCTGATTTTTGGAAAGCGTATGCCGAGTTGTCACCTGAGATGCAAGAGCAAGTGCGGAAAGCTTATCAACTTTGGCAGGAAAATTCACTTCATCCCTCGTTGCATTTTAAAAAAGTTGGTAAAAACCTTTGGTCTGCCCGTGTCAGTGGTGGGTATCGAGCATTAGCTTTGAAAAAGGGCGACGATTATTATTGGATTTGGATCGGTGATCATGATGAATATGAGAGTTTTTTGAACTAGCCCGTTGCGACAAGCCAGCTAACAACGCAGTGGAGCGGACGGTACAGATGTAAAGCTTTACGATCCCACAGGAAATGTATTACGTCTTGACATAGTTCTGAGTTTTGCAGAGCGAGTGTTCAAAGCGCGCATTTGTAATCGTAGATGGAACGGCTCTTGGAACTGTTCAGGCTACACTACTCTTGCAAGTTAGTAGTGTGATTACTGATCTTATAGGATGCGTTAATAAAATGTAACGCACCTTTTTTCAACTATTGCTCGCTATTATTAGGGCTGTTGCCACGCCTGACGGCTAAAGGTAATGGTCGGGCTATACTAAAATAGTCCTCAGCCTTTAGAGAATGATGCCACAAGAACTCGAAGCCGTATTTGATGGAACAGCCCTTCAACTAGAAGTACCCTTAAACCTAGCCGCAGGTACGAGGGTGCGAATTATCGTTGAAAGTGTTTTACCTAATGAAGTAAAAGCACATAAAACCTTTCTTCAAACTGCTCAGTCTTTAAAGTTACAGGGTAAGCCAGATTGGTCAGAAAAAGTTGATCAATACTTGTATGGAGAAACCCTTTCTGAACAATGACTGAAGTTTTTTTAGATACTTCTTTTGCGATTGCATTATCTTCAGTCACCGATCAAAATCATGTACTTGCTGTTAAGCTTGCTAATCAAATTGAGACTAACAGAACCCGTTTAGTGACAACTCAGTCCATCTTGCTAGAAATAGGTAATGCGCTTTCAAAGCAAAGATACAGAGGGGCAGCAATCCAACTTTTGGAATCCCTCGAAACTGATCCCAGTGTCGAAGTTGTTTTATTAACCAATAGCCTATACAGATCAGCATTCAATTTGTTTAAGCAACGAGAAGACAAAGAATGGGGTTTAGTAGACTGTATATCATTCATCGTGATGCAGGATCGAGGAATCACTGACGCACTGACTGCCGATACTCATTTTCAGCAGGCAGGATTTCGGGCATTATTAAAAGAATGACTACCTTACATTAAGCCTAACAAATCATTGGAGCGGACTGTCGAGAGATATTGGTGTATTGCGAAGATGGTTTGCAGCCGCTCAATTTAGCCGTTATACGTCGTTATACAATGTAGCTCCAGAGGGTGCAATTGCACATGTCCATAACGCACCCTACCAGATTCAAGCCAATGTGATGAATGAGGTTTTCCGACTTGTGTGTGTGTACAGAGTAAGTCTTTAGACCGGAGAGTGTCAACCCCACAATCTCCTACCTGCTTTGCCATTTAATCTTTCATGAGCATCTTCCAACAAAGCTGGAATATCTAATTTTTCTGGACACCGAGGTAAACAATCACCGCATTCTGTACAATGATCGCCTTTCATTCCAGGGAACCAGTGACCGGCATTTTCAAACATTCCATAACGATATTGTCCATAGTCTTTCATGTCGTATGCTACGGCAAGATTACGTAACCGCAATACCTCTGGAATATTGATATTTTCTGGACAGGGCAAACAAGCATAACACTGGCTACATTTGTCAGTTGACAAAGCAAGTTTTTGGTGATTTTCTAATTGCTGGAAAGCAGAAATTTCTGCTGATGTTAACTCTCCATCATCCTCAGCAACTCGCAAAGGTTCCATTAATTCATCTGGGTTTGCTGGTCCTATACTTAAAGTAGTAATACGGTTATCAGCAAGTAAAAATCGATAACTTAATTCTAAGGGTGAATACGGCTGACACAGGTCTTTTAGGGTTTGAGGTGGCGTGTAAAGACGTCCTCCCTTATCAGCAGGAGAAATTATAAAAACGCCCATATCTTTCTCAGTTGCTAACTGAATCGCTGGTGCATTTCTTTGGAAGAAATAGTAATAATGCAGATTGACAAATTCAAAAAAATCTGTATTGATTGCTGCCTGAATTACTTCTAATGGTCCGTGCGTGGAAAAACCCACGTGTCGCACTCGACCATCAGCAACAGCTTTTTTTACAGCTTGCATACAGCCATTTTTGGCTTGCACCCACTCCAAATGTTGCCAAGTGTTCAAACCATGAACGCCTAAGCAATCTAAATAATCTAGCTGTAATCGTTCTAGGGATTCGTCGATGCACCGACGCATGGTGTCAGCGTCTGCTGTGAGTGAGATTTTGGTAGTGACATAAAGTCTCGTTCGGGGTACTGACAACCCAGCCTTTAGCGCCCTACCAAGATACTCCTCACTTTTGCCGTAACCTCCGGCAGTTTCTAGATGATTAATTCCTAGCGCTAAGGCTTGTTCGATGGTTTGGTGAGCATTTTCAGAAGAAGCCAAGTAGCGCATTGTTCCCAGAGAAAAAACCGAGAGACGCAGATTCGTTTTCCCAAAGCGTCGGTATTGCATCTTTAACAAAGAGTTAGGAGTCATTCAATTTTAGATTTTAGATTTTGCGGAAAGTCGGAGCGCCGGCTTCCGGCGATCTGAACTTTCCAAGACAGATTTTAGATTTTTCCTTCAATCCAAAATCCAAAATTCAAAATCTAAAATTGCCTAGCTGTCTCCATTACCAAAGCGCTTAATCAAATCTTCAGGACGGAGATTGGAAATAAATTCACGGAAGGCTTGCTGTTCGGCTTCATCTGCATCGCGATCAACAGGGATAGAAGCATCAGCAATCACTTCTTCCATTACCCAAATGGGGGTATTTGTACGGAGGGCAATAGCGATCGCATCGCTAGGACGCGCGTCAATTTCTTTTTTAACATCGCCTTGCTGGACGATTAAAGCTGCATAAAATGTATCCTTTTGTAGGGAATGAATGATCACCTTTTCTAGAGTCATGTTCCAAGTCTCTAGAAGATTCACAATCAGGTCGTGGGTTAAGGGTCTGGGAGGCTTCTGATTGTCCAGTGCGCCCATAATTGCCCTAGCCTGTTCCTGACCGATGTAAATTGGCAAAGCCCGCCGATCTGAAGAATCTTTCAAAAGTACGATCGGGCTGCGAGTTATGGCATCTAATGCTATGCCAGCGACTTTCATTTCAATCATTGGCTAAGCCTCTACAATCCTTTGAGAGTCTTGAATGCTGTGTAACAAATAATACCCCTTATTTGGAGATTTGCCGACAGTAATAAACATAAGCATTTGTTGGCTATAATTGCTTCTATTAAACTCCGAACTTGTGGTGAAAACCAGAGTAATTCCAATTGGTCTTCTTAGACAATAACCTTATTACCCAAGTATGCCTTGTGAAGGATGGTAATGTGTTAATATTCCTATCCGAAAAAAAGTCAAAAAATATACTTGGATATTCTAGATTTCTGTGAGAATTACCAATTGATTTCAGGCAAAATTAGGCAATAAATAGAGTTAGTTTGACAAAAAAGCCGTGTTTACAGGATTAATCCAGGCATTAGGAACAATGGAACCCTTAGGGGGCGATTCTTGGCAAATTACTTGTTTAAGCCAATCCGGTGAAATAATTATCCAAGATTTGGCTTATGGCGACAGTGTTGCAGTAGATGGCGTTTGCCTGACAGTAGAAAAAGTTTTAAAAGACGGGTTTATTGCCACGGCTTCACCAGAAACGCTACGCCGCACAACTTTGGGAGGTGAACAAACGCCACAGAGATATGTCAATTTAGAAGCGTCGCTAAGGGTGGGCAGCAAAGTTGGCGGTCATTTTGTGATGGGTCATGTAGACGGCATCGGTCGATTGCTAGCGGCAGAACAAACGGCTAGTTCTTGGGAAATCACCTTTATTGGATCCGAAGCGATCGCCCGCTACATTGTCCCTAAAGGTAGCATTGCTGTCAATGGCATCAGCCTCACAGTAGCCGCATACGAGCCAGAACTTTTCCAATTCAAGGTGGCTGTAATTCCCCTCACCTATGCCGAGACAAATCTTTGCTATTTGGTTGCTGGGAGTTTGGTGAATCTAGAAGGAGATATTCTCGGCAAATACGTGGAAAAATTCCTTTACTCTGGCAACCCACACACCACAGCCCCTGATGACAATAGTATAGATGGCATTACATCCACATTCTTAACAGAACACGGGTATTTGTAATTAAAAAAGTTTGGAGTTTGGAGTTTGGAGAGACGCGATTAATCGCGTCTGTACAGGAGTTAGGAGTTTTAAATTCATAACTCTTGACTCCTCACTCTTAACTTTCTTCTAACTACCTGGTTCCTGGCTTACCTGGGCGGTTTGTAAGCTTCGCACTAACTGGCTGAGGGCGCCTTGTAATTGCACACCTGGGTCAACAGCAACCCACCCGTCCTGTGTTAGGTGGCGAACTTCAAAGTGCAGATGAGGTCCTGTGGAAGCCCCGGTGCTGCCAACTCGCCCGATGATAGTTCCAGGTTGTACCCATTGACCAGGTTGCACAAGGATTTCTGACATATGACCGTAGAGAGTTTGTTCAGCAGATTTGTGATTTAGGATAACGGTTAAACCATAACCACCCATCCAGTTAGCAGTTTCCACTTGACCAGCAGCAGCTGCCAAAACTGGTGTTCCCGTAGGCGCACCCAAGTCTGTACCAGCATGGAAGCGTTGGTTCCCTGTGATGGGATGAACTCGCCAACCAAACAACGAGGTAATGGGAGCGGGAATAGACAGTGGATACATCATTCCTGTACCACTGTAAGCGACTGCCCCAGTGTAGGGGATTTGCGGCAATACTGATGCCAGCGAGAAGTCGTAAGCTACGCTGCTGGGGCGGGGTGCAATGTTGCCATCTGCCATTGGTGGAGGTAAAGTGCCACCACTGGGCGTGATGGGAGTTGCACTCACTGTTGTAGGGCTGAACTCACCAGGATTCGGGATAAACCGATTCTGGCGAAATGCGGTCTTGGTGTCACCACTAGAAGCACTTTGAGTAGGACGCCATCTGCTGGGGCTACCAGTAGTTGCAATCTGCCGCACGGGTGGAACTACTGCTAATTGTGCATTTTGACTTCTTCTGAGCCAATTAGGTACTGGTTTACCATTGGAATCAGCTACACTCCTTTGGGGTACTTTGGCACAAATGCCGGCCAATACGCTTTGCCCTGACGGCAAGATGGCTTGACAACCACTGGAACGGTCTGTGAGAATTACAGAATTTGGTGCTTGATAACTAGCTGTGGCACCACTGTCATAACTATTAGGATCAATATAGGCGTTATTATAATCCTTGGTTTTCTCCGCCGTTGCACTGACACTACTGTTGGAGTTATTTGATGGTTGAGCAACTTCTCTTAGTTTTTCAGGTAAAGAGCGGGCTGGGATATTGGGTTTTTCCTGTCTCACCCTTGCAGGAGTAAACTGGGAGGTTTCTACCTTGGGCTTTGACTGGATAATCACAACAGGTTTAGCAGCTTCAATTTTGGGTGTAGACTGCCTAACTGGCTCTTTTGATTGAGCAACCTCTGGCTTGTGTAGTCTGTGTCTGAGTCTGGCTTGCCGTTGGGAAAATTCTGGTGGCGCTTGAGCTGCTTCTGGTGCAACAGCCTGTTTTTTTAAGCCGAGCGGAGTCGTAGCACTTCGTGGAAGCAAGCTACGCGTAGCGTCTCGCAGAGAGGCTTTAACTGGATTTGTAACTGCTGTTGGTTGGGAACTTTCAACAGTGGGAACGATGTTGTCTATTTGTGTTTCCGTTTGGGCAAACACGAAGCCGCCGCTAAGGAGGCTAAGGCTACTCAGCCAACAGAGGCTCTGAGCTGGTAGTGTCGAGGCAAAGCGTTTTTTTGTCAGACCTTGCTGCCATAAGTAATGCAAACGATGATGGGCAGAATTATTGTGCTGCGTCATTTGTTCTCTCAGTTGTGTGTAATTAGCCTAAAGAGATGATGCTAGTGGTTTGTCTTGCCCAAAGAGCTAAATCTTGAACAAACCTCAAATTTAAACGGAAGATTTATGGTATCCCAAACTGATTGTACCGGGTTCAATATAAATTTCCGGTGTAATTAGTTCCTTTGTATCATCTGTTTCCAAATCAACTCGTAAATTTCCTTGAGATGTTACCCCTACTACAGTACCTGAAAGATTATTGACGTACACCTTATCGCCCATGTTTGTAAGCAAGTCTAAATAGCGAGACAAGAGTATGTTTACTCCTTCTTGGCAAAGGCACTGCATACCGGATTCTATTCCCAATAAGACTGTAGAGGTGAGCATTTCCAGACAATAAATTGGTCTGAAATCTTGGGATGTTTGCCACGATTCCAGATTGATTCCAGTTTCCGGTACTGGGTTTAGCCAGTTAATACCAATACCAATTACTGCTTGGGTGATTTGTCCTTTGTTTACTTTGGTTTCTGTCAAAATGCCGCCTAGTTTGCGACCATTTAAAACTAAATCATTGGGCCATTTTATCCCCACATCTACACCGCGCTGGCGCAATTGAGACGCAATTCCCCAAGCAGTAGCAAAAGTTAGCTGGTAGCTGTCAGTAGCCTCTATTTTGTGATCGAAAGAAATCGCCACGGAAACATATAATCCCCCAACCGGAGAAATCCACTGGCGTCCCCATTGTCCCCGCCCTGCTGATTGCTGAGTTGCGATTACTACTGTTCCTGAAATAGCCCCTTGCTTGAGTAAGTTCCAGAGAGTTTGGTTAGTTGAGGAGACGCTTTCAAAAAAGTGAAGGGAAAATGGTAAATATGTATACTTGCGCCCTGCTTTCAAGGCTGCTTCCAAGTTTTGCAGATTAAATCCCACGGCAGTTAACCCAAATTCCGTTGTTCAAGTTAGCATTGATTGGCTGATGAGTGATTTGTGTTTAGGTTTGGTTGAAGATGCACACTTGGCACTGGCGCAATTGGGAAGGACTGCCTTATCTAACTTGTAGTATTCTGGAACGTTGGCATCACGGCTTCTTTACCCAGCAGTTTTGGCCGCGATCGCCACAAGTTATCACAGAAGTATTGCAACCAGAGGCATCAGTCTATCGCTTAAAGCAGGTACATGGCAATACTATTCTCACCCCCGAAGAAATTAATAGCCTCTTAAGCACTCTTGGGGATGATTTAGCATCGGCAGATGGTTTAATTAGCGAACAGCCTCTACAAGCTGTTTGGGTAGCTAGTGCAGATTGTACACCCGTGCTGATTGGGGATGTGAAAACTGGACAGGTGGCAGCATTACATGCAGGCTGGCGCGGAACTGCTAAAAAGATTGTCCCCTTAGCGATCGCTCGACTACAATCTCAAGGCAACAAACTCGATGATTTACGAATTGCAATGGGACCTGCGATCGCTGGTGAGGTTTACCAAGTCTCTATTGATGTGGCGGCTGAAGTCGGGGGTACTATTGTACCATATAACGACGAACAAAAAATTATCACTGCATTACATCAGCTACCCAATTCACCTTTGCTGGAGGATCCCAATCCTGGAAAGGTAAGGCTGGATGTCCGGCGAGTGAATACTTTACAACTGGAAAATATGGGGATTAGTGGAGAACAAATTGCGATCGCACCTTATTGTACTTTCCAAACTCCAGAGCATTTCTTTTCTTACCGCCGAGAGAAAGAGAAAAAAGTACAGTGGTCAGGGATTGTCAGTGGTAAAACCAATCATTAACCGCTCGTAGAAATCTGGACAAAGCTACTTAATTCTGATGTTCTAATTTGACACGCGATTCAAAGGTTCAAATTTCATAACCTGTTGTTGACGTAGGGAACTAATTGCTAAGACTAAAATACTTACGGTGAGTGCTAAAATGGCATAACTCGGTAGGGCGAAGATAGTTACTTTCATGATGTATGGCAATTCCCCTGCTTTCACATTCCAACGCTTTGCTAGAGAGCCGATGAGCCAGACATGAATAACTGCTGTTTGCACTGCAAGACAGCAAACTCCTGCTAACCAAACAGACATTCTTTTCATAGAGAATATACTTAAGTATTTTCCTTCTCAATTTAGAAAACTTTGACAATTACTCCTTTCCCGCCATAAGAGGATGTTTGAAAAGTCGTAGAGTATACCAAAAGCCCAGCTTCAATTCATCTTTCCGCTTTCGGCTACGGTGTACACACAAGTCTCTCTAGACACAATTTACGGTTTCTCGAATAGCTCAAGAAAACCTCACCCTGGTTTTGCTACGCAAAACCTGTCCCTCTCCGTGACTTCGGAGAGGGATTAAAGTCAGGACAGGGTGAGGTTTTTGTTTTGGGTAATTTGAAGACTTGTGTTTACACCGTAGTCGCTTCGGGGAGAGGCTTTGAAACTCCCATGTGCAATCCGCCCAATTACTGAGGTTTTAGTCTTAACTATTACAAAAAGCTTGGCTCAATAACTCGCGGTGCATTAATGCCCTATCTAGCAAAGATTGGATTTTCTTTGATGATAACGGCTCACCGTTAGCATAATGCTCCATCCAAGTCAGACTAATTAAATTGGGGTCATCGGGTAAACTCGCCAAATCCCATCCAGGCATTTCCAAGTCTTCCATGAGACGATTTACCTTGGGGTCATAACTGAGAGCAAAGCAACGACAACCTTCAGCAGCTGCCATGATTAAGCTGTGCAGGCGCATCCCGATTGCCATTTCAACGCCGCGAAACACACCTTTTAAAAGTTGCGGATCTTCCAGACACAAAATCTGGCTGACATCTTTAAGTTGGGGTTGAATAGCTTCGGCAATACTTAAATCTTCACTTTTTTGAAACGGCAGTAATAAGATAAAAGCTTGCGTAGCTTTTTGAAAGTCAACCAAAGCACGAGTTAAGTTTGCTAGGCGTGTTTGAGTAAGTTGGGGATGCGATCGCAACGTTACCGCAACTCTGGGCGCAGGTAAATCCCAAAGTCCCGGTACTGGTTTCGATTCCAACGCCCAAACCGGGTCAGGAGCTATGATACAGGGAATTTGCCAATCAGATAATAAAGCAGCACTGGCGCGATCGCGGACACTAATTTTGGTACAATTACTAAAAGTTTGCCTTGCCAGCCAGCGAGTTTGCGGATGCACTAAGGGGCCAATACCCTGCGCCCAGGCAATGGTTTTCAAACCCATTTTCTGCGCCAATGCCATCAATGCCCCATAATAAAATGGGCTGATAGTACTGGTAACATCTTGAATAAGACTCCCGCCGCCCCAAATCAAGGCATCACAAGAGCGTAAAGCTTCAAATATATGTAAGGGAGCCATGCGATCATAGGTTTCTACATTATTGTAGCGATCGCGCGTTTCCTGTGGATTGCCAGAAAGCACCACAGGCGTTACGCGAGATGGTAACATTTGCAGAAGCGTTGCCAATAAAGCTTCGTCACCACCGTTACCTTTACCGTAATACCCAGATAATAATGCCCGCATCTTGACCATTTTGGATTTTGGACTTCGACTTCTCTACGAGACGCTACGCGAACGCTCAGTTGAACGATTTTAGATTAATAGCTATTGTGAAATGAATCTCTGTCCCCGATACAGATGGTAAACTCATTCCCAAGTTCTACTTTAAATAGTGTAGAAGATAGTTAGAACTCCCTCTGAACTCGGACGTTGAACCTCTGAACTTGGAATTTTTAAAATTCTAAAAGAACAAGTGAAGATTTTGTTTAAACAAATATAAATTTCAAGCTAGATATCACCTTGATACTCCAAACTCCTGTACAGACGCGATTAATCGCGTCTCCTCACATCTTGCACCAACAAAAATTGATGTGATTTTATTACTCAGTAAAAAAGTAAAAGTATTGATTTATCGATAAAAGCCAATAAAAATTAGGTAGCTTTATCGCACATCTTTTTACTTTTTCTGGGATTATACGGTGAGGTGCAAGATATGAGTCTCTCCAAACTCCTGTACAGACGCGATTAATCGCGTCTCCCCTAACTCCTGTACAGACGCGATTAATCGCGTCTCTAACTTTCTTATGAACGCCCTATCAATTCCCACCTGGATTATTCATATTTCTAGCGTTATTGAGTGGATTGTCGCCATTTGGTTAATCTGGACTTACGGCGAACTCACTAATAACCGCAATTGGTGGGGATTATCCCTGGCCATGTTACCAGCTTTGGTCAGCGCCATGTGTGCTTGTACCTGGCATTATTTCGACAACGCCGAATCTCTAGAATGGCTGGTAACGCTTCAAGCTACCATGACCTTAGTTGGTAATTTTACGCTTTGGGCAGCAGCGTTTTTGATTTGGCGTTCTACCAAGTCTGCTAACACTGTTGAACCAAAACCTATCAAATTAGAGCAATGATTTCTAAAGAAACCCTGTTTGCACTTTCACTGTTTCCCTATTTGGGTTTCTTGTGGTATATCAGCCGCAGTCCGCAAATGCCGCGTTTAGCGCTATATGGATTTTACGGGACTCTCGTCTTTGTTGCCGTTACCATCCCAGCCGGAATTTACGCGCAATTGCATTATGGCGAGTCTTTGGCCAATGTAGATTGGTTGCACGGTGGTGCAGAACTATTTTTGACCCTTTCTAACATCTTGCTTGTGCTGGGTTTTGGGCAAGCTGTAAGGCAATTGAAAGTTAATAATGAAAAATAGACCTCTTGCATAAATCAAAAATAAGAACCCCACCCCGCCAAAGATACGCTTTGTCTCCCCTCCCGAAGAGGCTACGGTGTACACACAAATCGGAGTTACCCCCCTTAATCCCCCCGATGCATTGGGGGGAAACCGGAACATTTAGTTCCCTGCCCTTTGCAAGGGGAGGGTTAGGGTGGGGTAATTCGAGGACTGCTAGTGATTCGATAACTTGTGTGTATACCGTAGGCTAGCGGGGAGGGGTTGGGGGTGGGATGTTAGGGACTTTTGCAAGAGGTCTAATAGAAAAATAGTAAATTCAGCTATAGCTAGCGTTTGATTGCATTGAGTTATGAGGAACAAGTAAATGGATGTAATTCCAGCGATTGATTTACTAGAAGGCCACTGTGTACGACTGTATCAAGGAGACTACGATCGCTCACAAGTTTTTAGCGAAAATCCTGCCGATGTTGCCAAACAGTGGGTAGATCAAGGTGCTACGAGATTGCATATAGTTGATTTAGATGGTGCCAAAGCAGGTAAAGTAGTAAACCTGGAGGCAATTGAAGCGATCGCACAAGCAGTGTCAGTGCCGATTGAAATTGGTGGAGGATTGCGCGATCGCACCAGCGTACAACAAGTATTTAATCTAGGCGTACAGTGGGCAATTCTCGGAACTATCGCCGTAGAACAACCCCAGCTAGTGCAAGAATTGTGTGCAGAATTTCCCGAACAGATTATCATCGGGATTGATGCCCGTGATGGACTTGTAGCAACTCGCGGTTGGTTAGAAACCTCAGAAGTTTTAGCAACCCAACTGGCTGTACAAATGCAAGAATTGGGCGCAGCCGCCATAATTTACACCGATATCCAGCGTGATGGCACACTTACAGGCCCGAATTTGGAAGCTTTGCGAGAACTTGCGGCGGCAATTTCCATCCCGATAATTGCTTCCGGTGGGGTAAGTTCTCTCACCGATTTGTTGAGTTTGTTGGCGTTAGAACCTCAAGGCGTGACTGGCGTAATTGTCGGACGTGCTTTGTATACTGGGGATATTTTACTCAAAGAAGCATTACGAGCGATCGGGCCTGGACGGATTCAGGATATTCCACCGAATCTAGGTTTTTCTACTTTTGCTTGAGATTAAGGGACTTGCAAGAAATAAATCCAAAGAAACGAACCACTCCAGACGCAGAGAAGCCAGTGCGTTGGGCGGGTTCCCCGACTTGTTCGCGCAGCGTCTCCCCCTGGAAGAAGCAACTGGCGCAACACACAGACAAGAGAAATAGAGAGGATTTTTGCGTCAGTTTTGGGATATTTTTTTATTTGGAAGTCCCTAATACCTCAACTTTAGACCTGAATCTTTACAAAATAACTAGTAATGGTTGAAAAAAATAACTGGAAAAAAACACGTAAATATTTTGAAGAAACTGGTGTAAAATTCGTGCGAGTTCTTTGGTGCGATAATGCCAACATTATCCGTGGCAAAGCCGTACATTTGGGGATGCTAGATCACTACTTTGAGCATGGGGTGGGTATTTCTGTAGGGCAGCAGGGAATTCCTGTGATGTATGATGCAGTTGTGCCCGAAACTGGTTTAGGGCCAGTAGGTGAAATTCGCTTAGTACCAGATTGGTCTAGCTTCAAGCCTTTACCTTATGCTCCTGGTCATGCTCGTGTTATGGGCAATATGGTATTAGATGGTTCTGCTTGGCCATTATGCCCGCGAAATTTCTTGAAGCGGATGATTGCAGCAGCCGAATCTAATGGCTGGGAAGTTCGGGCAGCATTTGAAAATGAGTTTTACTTACTTCGGCAAACACCTGATGGAATCATTCCTGCCGACTCCACAGTTTTTGCCTCAACTCAGGCAATGGATCTCAACCGAGAAGTAATTGATGCGATCGCTGATGCACTGATCGCTCAAGACATACCTGTAGAACAGTATTATCCTGAAGCTGGCCCAGGTCAGCAGGAAATTTCCATACGCTATACCGATGCTTTGCAAGCAGCTGATTGGCAGATTGCCTTTCGAGAAACCGTCAGAGCGATCGCCTACAAGCACAACCTGATCGCTTCCTTCTTACCCAAAATCTTCCCGGATGCGGCTGGTAGTGGTTGTCATATCCATCTGAGCCTTTGGCATGGCGAGAAAAACCTGTTACCTGACCCAGAGGGAATCTGTGGCCTTTCTCCGGTAGCATTACAATTTATTGCTGGCATTCTACACCATCTTCCGGCAATGATGGCATTAACTACCCCAACTACTAATTCTTACCGCCGCCTTCTTCCTCATAGTTGGAGTGGTGCTTTTCGCTGTTGGGGATTAGATAATCGAGAGGCAGCCGTGAGAGTTCCCAGTGACCCTGGTTTGGGCTGTCCAAGCAACTTGGAATTGAAAACTGTGGATGCCTCAGCTAATCCTTACTTAGCAATAGGAGCAGTAATTGCCGCCGGGCTTGATGGTGTGCAGCGTGGTCTAACACCTGGAAACCCGGTGAATCAAGACCCTGGATATTTATCAATTGCAGAACGCAATGCTAATCAAATAGACCGATTACCAGATAATCTGGGGCAAGCGATCGCTCACCTTCAGCAAAACGATATCCTATTAACAGCTTTAAATCCCCAGTTAGCGAAAGCTTTCTTAGCAGTGCGTCAAGCGGAGTGGCTAGCGATGAAAGATTGGGAATTAACCGCAGAAGTGAAAACCTTATTAGAGAAATACTAGTGATTTGATTACCTACCAATGAATCTAGCTGACATTCCTTTAATTGACCAACACGCCCACAACATCTTAAGACCAGAAGTTGTTGCCCAATATCCTTACGCGGCTGCCTTCACTGAGAGCTACGATCCAGAAATCATCAACTACCATGCCTGTCATACGTTCTTTTATCGGCGTAGCTTGCGCGAGATTGGAGCTTTATTAAACTGCGAAGCTGAAGAAGCAGCAATTTTGGCACGGCGGGAAAGTCTAGGGTTAGAAGAACTGACGCAGATTTATTTTCGGGCCGCTAACCTAGAGGCGATTTACTTAGATGATGGTTTGCAGGCAGAAACTATTCTACCGATATCGTGGCATGAAAGGTTTATTCCTGTGCGACGAATTCTGAGATTAGAAATATTAGCAGAACAGCTAATTCCGCAATCAGAAGATTTTGCAACTTTTCTAGCAAGATTCAACAGCGAACTTGATCCACCACCGTTTGGAGTGGTGGCTTTTAAAAGTATTGCCTGTTACCGGAGTGGCTTGGATATTCAACCTGTAGCTGACGAGGTGGCAGCGGCTCACTTTGACCTACTCAAACAACAACTGCAAAATCAACCTCTGCGACTGACTGATAAATCCCTGATTGATTTTCTGTTACAACAGGCGTTATTAGTAGCAGCTAAATATCGCCTACCAGTGCAATTCCATACTGGCTATGGTGATCCAGACTTGGATTTACGATTGGCTAATCCCCTAAATCTGCGATATTTACTAGAGTTACCCCAGTACCGCCATGTACCATTAGTATTACTACACGCTTCCTATCCTTACATGCAGGAGGCTGGTTATTTGGCTTCTGTATATCCCCAAGTTTATTTAGATTTCGGTTTGGCAGTACCTTTTTTAAGTGTATCCGGGATGCGGGAAGTAATTAGGCAGCTATTAGAATTAACTCCCACTACTAAATTAATGTATTCTTCTGATGCACACTCAATTCCAGAATTGTACTACTTGGGTGCAAAGTGGGGTCGCCAACTTTTAGGGGAAGTGCTAGAGCAAGCAATTGCAGATTCTGACATTACTGTGACTGAAGCAGAGGCGATCGCTGTCGCAATTTTACGTGAAAAT